>CALXHN010000012.1 GCA_944388105.1 uncultured Gemmiger sp.
TACACCACCTACATCAAGTACGGCATCGGCCGCACCACCTACGACGCCGCCCAGGAGATCCGCAACGGCGAGATCACCCTGGACGAAGGCAAGGCCCTGTGCAAGAAGTTCGACGGCGAATACCCCGACCGCTTCGAGAAGGAGATCTTCAAGTATCTGTCCATCGACAAGAAGCACTTCCCCTGGGCCAGCCAGCTGTTTGAGCAGCCCCGCATGGACCGTGAGTACTTCATGCACCTGGCCGACCGCTTCCGCTCTCCCCATATCTGGAAGTATGAGAACGGCATCTGGAAGCTGCGCCACACCCCCTATGAGGGCGACAGCGAAGTGCTGTGGGGCGATCCCAAGGGCACCCATCACGAACAGTAACACAGGGAGCATACCATGGAAAAAGGGCATAAGAAAATCCGGCTCATCGCCCGGTTGGATGTGAAGGATGAAAACCTGGTCAAGGGCATCCAGCTGGAAGGTCTGCGCAAACTGGGCGACCCCAACGCCTTCGCCCGCCGGTATTATGAAGAGGGCATCGACGAGCTGCTGTATATTGATATCGTGGCCAGCCTGTACAACCGCAACAACCTGTCGGGCATCGTCCGCCGCACGGTGGATGAGGTGTATATCCCGGTGTGCGTGGGGGGAGGTCTGCGCAGTGTGGAGGACGTGCGCGCCATTCTGTCCATGGGCGCTGACAAGGTGGCGGTGAACACCGCCGCCGTCAAGCGCCCCGAACTCATCACCGAGATCGCCAAGGCCTTCGGCAGCCAGTGCATGGTGCTGTCCATCCAGGCCAAGCGCAGCCATTCCATGCCCAGCGGCTGGGAGGCCTACTATGACAACGGTCGGGCCCATTCCGGCTACGACGTGGTCGAGTGGGCCAAGCGGGGCCAGGAACTGGGGGCGGGGGAGATCCTGCTCACCAGCGTGGACTGCGAGGGCCTGCGGGACGGCATGGACCTGGACCTGATCCGTGCCGTGACCGGGGCGGTCACCGTGCCGGTCATCTGCGGCGGCGGTGTGGGCTGCGGGGACGACATTGTGGACGCCGCCGAAGCCGGCGCTGATGCGGTGGCCTGTGCCTCGGTGCTGCATTACGGCCAGGAGACTGTTCAGGAACTGAAAGAGGAGATCCGCGCAGGCGGGGTGGAGGTGCGCGCATGAAGGTGACCATCATTGATTACGGCCTGTCCAACCTGCTCAGCGTACAGCATGCCTTTGCCCATTTCGGGGCCGAGATCTGCCTGACCAACCGTCCGGAGGATGTGCTGGCGGCCCAGCTGCTGGTGCTGCCCGGTGTGGGTGCCTTCCGGGACGGCATGGCCGGCCTGGAACGTCTGGGCCTGATCGAACCCATCCGCCAGAAGGCAGGGGAGGGCACGCCGCTGCTGGGCATTTGTCTCGGTATGCAGATGCTGTTTGACGAATCGGAGGAGTTCGGGGTGCACAAGGGCCTGGGCCTGATCCCCGGCCGGGTGGTGCGCATCCCGGACAAAGACGCCGACGGCAATCCCCAGCGGGTGCCCCACATCAGCTGGCAGGGACTGATCCCCGCCGAGCACCGGGACCAGGAAACCGGTTTCGCCGGCACCGCCCTGGAAGGGGTAAAACCTGGCCAGGAGTGCTATTTTATTCATAGCTACGAAGCAAAACCCGCGGCACCGGAATACCGTCTGGCGGATACCGTCTACGGCGGACGGCGCATCTGCGCGGCCGCCATGTGCGGGTCGGTGCTGGGGGTCCAGTTCCATCCCGAAAAGTCCGGGCCGGTGGGACTGGAAATTCTGCGCGCTTTCGCCAAACTGCCGAAGGCGTGATCCGCCGGGTGGGCTTTACCGCAATTTTACGCAACAAAAATCCATAAACGCGGAAAAATCGGCGTTCTATCCATTCACAAACGGGCGGATTTGTTGTATAATCAGCTAGCAGTTAAAAAATTAACCGCTTGTGTGACAACGAACAGAAAGGGTGTCTCCGTTTGAAAAAACTGATCCTGGTCACAAGCCCTCCGGCTTGCGGCAAGACCTTTATCTCCCGCCAGCTGGCGGCCGCGCTCAAACATGTGGTGTATCTGGACAAAGACACCCTGATCCCGCTGTCCAAGCAGATCTTCGCGGTGGCGCATCAGCCCTATGACCGCAGCAGCATCTTCTTTGAAAAGTATATCCGGGATCTGGAGTATCAGGTCACCCTGGATCTGGCCATGGAGGCCCTGCTCTACGACGATATCGTGCTGATCAACGCCCCCTTCACCCAGGAGATCCGGGATAACGAATATATTGCGAACCTGCGCAAGGAACTGGCCAAGAAAGAGGCCGAACTGGTGGTCATCTGGGTGGATACCAAACCCGAAGTCTGCCACCAGCGGATGATCGACCGTGCCAGCGACCGGGATATCTGGAAGCTGAACCACTGGGATGAGTACATCCTGGGCGTCAACTTTGAGCCTCCCACGAACCTCAAGCTGGAAGAGCAGCCCGATTCCCTGCTGATCTTCCACAACTCTTCGGAGGAAGAGTTCCAGCAGTCCATGACCGAGATCGTGGCCCAGCTGGAAGCGTCGGTCAAAAAAGGCCGCCGCCCCCGCACGCCCCGCCGGCTGTAACGGCGCGGCACAACCGCAGAATTCCTGCTTTTTCCGGCAGCCCGCCGGTCCCTGTGACCGGGCGGGCTGCCGTTTTTCTTTTTTGGGCAGAAAAAGCGCTGCGCCGCCCAATCCCACCCGGTCGGGGCATTGCTTTTTGGAAGAGGAACCACTATAATGTATCTTGTACAAATGTGCAATTCTGCCGCATGCAAGGGGGAAGACCATGTCCAAGGATCTGCTGGTGGGTTCTACCGGTTTTGTGGGGGGCAATCTGATGGCCGCACACACCTTCGCCGCCGTCTGCCATTCCACCGATATCGCCGCCCAATACGGCACCGCACCCGACCTGTGCGTCTACGCCGGGGTGCCGGCTGCCATGTTCCTGGCCAATGCCGACCCGGAGGCCGACCTGGCCGTGATGGCCGCTGCCCGGGACAATCTGCGCAAAATCGCACCCAACAAGCTGGTGCTCATCTCTTCCATCGCCGTCTATGCGGACAGCCGGGGCAAGGATGAATCCGATGCCCCCGATTCGGCGGACCTGCCCGCCTATGGCCGCAACCGCCTGCAGCTGGAACACTGGGTGCGGGAGGATTTCCCCGACGCCCTCATTGTCCGCCTGCCCGCTTTGTACGGCAAGGGGCTGCGGAAGAACTTCCTCTTTGACCTGCACACCATCACCCCCGCCATGCTCCGCCCGGAAAAATACGGGGAACTGGCGGAAAGCAGCGAACTGGTCAGGAACAGCTACGCCCTGGCGGACAACGGCTTTTACAAGCTGGTTCCGGGGGCAGACGCCGCGGCTCTGCGGACCTTCTTTGCCGCCAACGACTTCAATGCCCTGGCCTTCACCGATTCCCGCAGCCGCTACCAGTTCTACAACCTGGGCCGTCTGTGGCAGGACATCGGCAAGGCCCTGGATGCCGGCCTGACCCTGCTCAACCTGACCACCCCGCCGGTGAGTGCCGCGGACGTGTATACCGCCGTCACCGGCCGCAGCTGGTGCAATACGCTGAACAAACCGCCTTTTGATTACGACCTGCGCAGCCGTCATGCCGACCTGCTGGGCGGCCGGGACGGCTACCTCTGCACCGAGGCGGAGGAGCTGGCCGATATCTGTGCCTTCATGAAAAACTGGAACTGAAAGGGGCTCACCATGCCTTCCATTCAACTGGCCGTCAGCAACATCGCCTGGAACAAGGCCGATGACGAATTGATCTACACCGCCATGAAGAACGCGGGATTCACCGGGCTGGAACTGGCCCCCACCCGCATCTTCCCGGAACAGCCCTACGACAACCTGAGCTCCGCCGCCCTCTTCGGCGGCTACCTGCACAACCGGTGGGGCTTTGCGGTACCCAGCATGCAGAGCATCTGGTACGGGCAGACCGGCAATATCTTTGACGATGCCCAGGCGGAAACCCTGCTTGCCTACACCGAGGAAGCCTACAACTTCGCCCATGTGCTCAACTGCCCCAGTCTGGTCTTCGGCTGCCCCAAAAACCGCATGCTGCCCGAAGGCGCCGACCCCGCCAAGGCGGACGCCTTCTTCGACAAGGCAGGCCGGCTGGCGGCCCGATACGGGGTGCGGCTGGCCATCGAGGCCAACACCACCCGGTACACCAACTTCCTGAACCGCACCGCCGACGCCTTTGCCCTGGTCAAGAGGCTGGACAACCCCGGTCTGGCCGTGAACCTGGACCTGTCCACCGTCATTGAGAACGGGGAGCGGCTGCGGGATTTCATCCCCGACCTGAACTGGATCAGCCATGTGCACATCAGCGAGCCCGGGCTGGAACCCATCCAGCCCCGCCCGGAGCACAAGGAACTGGCCATGATGCTCAAGGCGGTGGGGTATCACGGGTTCGTCTCCATCGAGATGCGCAACCCCGGCAGCACCGATGGGGTGCTGCGCGCCATTGACTATATCGCGGAGGTGTTTGCATGAATCGCCAGCCTTTTGACGTGGCCTATACCATCACCGAATTCGCCCCCCGCAGCAGCGACTACTGCCTGCTGATCCCGGTCATCAACGAAGGGGCCCGCATCCTCACCGAGCTGGGCCGCGCCCAGAAAGCCGGGGTGGACAAGATGGCCGACATCATCCTGTGTGACGGCGGCTCCACCGACGGCAGCATGAAACCGGACACCCTGCAGCTCTACGGCGTGAACACCCTGCTGGTCAAGACCAGTGCCGGCCGCCAGGGCGCCCAGCTGCGCATGGGCCTGCACTTTGCCCTGGCGCGGGGCTACAAGGGCTTTCTGACCATCGACGGCAACAACAAGGACTCCATCGAGGACGTGCCCCGCTTTATCGAAAAGCTGAAGGAAGGCTACGACCTGGTCCAGGGCAGCCGCTTCATCAAGGGCGGCAAAGCCGTCAACACCCCGCCTGCCCGGTTCCTGGCCGTGCGGCTCATCCATGCCCCCATCATCAGCGCGGCGGCGGGGCAGTGGTTCACCGACACCACCAACGCTTACCGGGCGTACAGCCGGGAATATCTGACCCACCCCGGCGTCCAGCCCCTGCGCCCCATCTTCATGGGCTATGAGCTGCTGGCCTACCTGAGCATCCGGGCCACCCGCCTGGGCCTCAAGGCCTGCGAGGTCCCCGTGACCCGGGCCTACCCCGCCAGCGGCCGCACCCCCACCAAGATCAGCGGCTTCAAGGGCAACAGCGACCTGCTCAAGGTGCTGCTGGCTGCCGCCACGGGCAAATACGACCCGAAGTAAACACTTCATAATATACGTTTTGTATATTATTTGGGAAGGAATCCGCCATGAACTACGACAAGATTATCCTGGGCGCGGGGCTGTACGGCCTGTACGCGGCCCGGAAATGCGGCGCCGCCGGCCAGCGGGTGCTGGTGCTGGAGCGGGACCCGGCCCCTTTCATGCGGGCCACCTACATCAACCAGGCCCGGGTGCACATGGGGTACCACTATCCCCGCAGCTACTCCACCGCCATCAAGAGCGCCCATTATTTTCAGCGTTTCTGCCAGGACTACGGCTTCTGCCTGCACACCAGGTTCGACCAGGTCTACGCCACCAGCGCCCATTTCTCCTGGACCGATGCGGCAGCCTTCCGGCGGTTCTGCGCCGCGGCGGGCATCCGCTGTGACGACGTGCCCCCCACCCGGTATTTCAACCCCGGGCTGTGCGACGGCGCCTTCCTCACCACCGAGTACACCTACGACGCCCAGGTGCTGAAAAAATGGTTCCTGGAACAGCTGGCCAAGCTGCCCAACGTGACCATCCTGTACAGCCACAAGCCGGACTCCATCAAGGAGCACGGGGATGTGTGGCAGGTGACGGCGGGGGACGTGCGGGCAGAAGCCCCCTTCCTGCTCAACGCCACCTATGCGGGCGTCAACGATGTGCATGCCATGCTGGGGCTGCCGCCCTTCCAGATCAAGTACGAAAAGTGCGAGATGATTCTGTGCGAGGTGGCCGAGCCTTTGAAAAACGTGGGCATCACCGTCATGGACGGACCCTTCTTCAGCCTGATGCCCTTCGGCCAGACCGGGCTGCACAGCCTGACCAGCGTGACCTTCACCCCCCACGAGACCAGCTATGATCCGGTGGCCACCTTCCCCTGCCAGCAGCGCAGCGAAGGCAACTGCGCCCCCGGCAACCTGTACAACTGCAACGAATGTCCGGCCAAACCGGAATCCGCCTGGCCGTACATGAGCCAGCTGGCCCGCAAATACCTGAAAGAGGAGTACGGCTTCACCTACAAGACCAGCCTGTTCAGCATGAAGCCCATCCTGAAAGCCAGCGAGATCGACGATTCCCGCCCCACGGTGGTGCGGGTGATGCACAAGGCACCCACCATGATCAGCGTGCTTTCAGGCAAGATCAACACCGTCTACGATTTGGATGAGGTATTGGACGTATGAACCAGGAATCTCTGAGCGAAAAGCTCAACAAAGAAAAAAATTTCATCTCGGCGGTGGTGTATCTGCGGGGGGACGCCGACCGCACCCTCCGGTTTTTCAAGACCCTGACCGCCCAACTGGAAGCCCACTTTGCCCAGTATGAACTGGTGGCAGTGGATGATGCCGCCGACCCGACGGTGGTCAAGACGCTGCGGGAATGGGCCGCCGACCTGCCCAAACCCCTGACCATCCTGCACATGAGCCTGCATCAGGGGCTGGAACCGGCCATGAACGCCGGTCTGGACGCCGCCATCGGCGACTATGTCTATGAGTTCGACTCCACCGAGATGCCCTACGACGCCTCCCTGATCTTCCAGGCCTACCGCACCGCCCAGCAGGGCAGCGATATCGTCTCGGTCTGCCCCAAGCAGACCCGGGGCGGCAGCGGGCTGTTCTACCGCATCTTCAACGCCAACTCCCACAGCGCCTACCGCCTGCGCACCGACGCCTTCCGTCTGGTCACCCGGCGGGCCATCAACCGGGTACACGCTTCCAGCGCCCACCTGCCTTACCGCAAGGCGGCCTATGCGGCGTCGGGCCTGCGAATGACCGACCTGGAATTTGACGGCCGCCTTACCGACAAGCCCGCCGGCCGGTTCGCCCTGGCCGCCGACAGTCTGGCCCTGTACACCGACGCCGGGTTCCGCCTGAGTGCGGGCATCGCCCTGGCCATGATGGTGCTGGCCCTGGCCGAACTGGCCTATACCTTTATCATCTTCTGCACCGGCCATCCCATCGAGGGCTGGACCACCACCATGTTCGTGCTGACCCTGGGCTTTGCCGGGGTGTTCGCGGTGCTCACCATCATCATCAAGTATCTGTCCCTGCTGGTGGACCTGACCTTCAAACAGCAGAAATACCTGATCGAGAGCATCGAAAAGATCCAGAAGTAAAACCGCCGCGCTGTCTGCGCCCCGAAAGGACCCCTCATGTCGTTTCCCCGCCTGAAAAACCGAATCGATCTGTCCCGCCGCGCCTTCTGGGTGTGGGTGGTTGGGCTGGTGGCGGTGCGTCTGGCACTCACCGCCTTCCAGCAGGCCTACACCTGGGTGGGCGGCGCCCCACTGGACGATGAACTCATGTTCCGGGCTGCCCAGTCCATCTCCGCCGGCCAGTGGCTGGGCGGGTATGATTACCTCACCCTGTCCAAGTCCATGTTCTTCCCGGTGTGGCTGGCCTTTCTGCACGCCCTGCACATCCCCTACCTGCTGGGGGGCGTGGGGCTGTGGTGCGCCGCGGGCCTCTTTGCAGCCTTTGCTTTCTCGCCTTTGTGGGAAAAACTGCCTGCGGGGCAGGGCAGGGCCGTGACCCTGGGCCTCTTTGCCGCCCTGGCGTACCTCCCCACCTCCTGGGCATCCTATACCCTGCGGGTCTACCGGGACAACATCTTCCCGGCGCTCTGCCTGCTGGCCTTCGCCGGATTTTCGGCGGCGGCGCTGCGGGTGCTGCGCACCGACCGCACCCCTCTGTGGCCCTGGCTGCTGGCGGGGGGCGCGGGTCTCACCGCCGGGTATCTCAACCGGGAGGACGCCGGCCTCTTCCTGCTTCCCTTCACCGTTCTGGCCACCCTGGGTATGCTGGGGGTGGCGGTGCGCCGCCGCCGGTGGACCCGGGCGCTGGTGCAGCTGCTGCCTTACGCCATGCTGGCGGGGGGCATCGGCATCTTCTGCGCCCTGAACCAGGCTTATTACGGGGTGTTCACCCTCTCCGATTTCTCCGGCGGTGCCTTTGCCGACGCCATGGGCGCCATGAGCCGGGTGGCCACCGACGCCGAGGACCCCATGCTCAGTGTGCCCGCCGACGCCCGACAGAAGCTGTATGCGGCGGTGCCGGAACTGGAGCCCCTTTCCTACTGGCTGGAGGAAGACCCCCAGATGATCAACGATTTCCGGGACCCCCAGCTGGAAGACTACCGCGCCGGCAGTTTTTACTGGGCGATCCGGAGGGCGGCCCAGTACGAGGGCATTTATGATACCGCCGCAGGCGCGGAAGCGTACTGGCAGACGGTGGCAGACAAGGTCAACGCCGCCTGCGAGGACGGCACCCTGCCCACCCGCAGCGGGCGGCGCAGCGGTACCACCCAGCCCATCCGGGCGGAATATGTGCTGCCCACCCTGAAAGAAAGTGTCCGCAGCCTGGGATGGGTGCTCACCTTCCAGGACTGCGCGGCCTACGAGACCCAGCGCTCCATCGGTACCCCGGAGGACTTTGCCCAGTGGTCCGGGTACCTGCACTGCGGGCTGAACGGCGCCGCCGAGGCAGGCAAGGACACCCCCTACTACAGCCCCAACCAGAAGCTGGTCTTCGGTCTGTTCGGCGCCCTGCGGCTGGTGTGGGCCTTTGCCCTGCCGGTGTGCTTTATCCTGGCGGTGCTTTTCTGGCTGCGGGCTCTGCCTGCCAGTGTGCGGGCTGCCCGGAAATGCTTCACCGCTCTGGTGCCTTGGACGCTGCAGACATTGCTTCTCTTCATGGCCGCCCTGCGCTGCGGCATGATCGCCTTTGTGGAGGTGTCCAGCTTCGGCATCGGCACATCCACCATGTATCTGGCAACGGTGCAGCCGCTGCTGGTCCTGTTCACGGCCCTGAGCTTTGTGTGGGCCGCCCAGCAAAGGAGGAACCCCCATGCCGCTGGATGATCTGGTAATTGTGGGCGGCGGTGCGGCCGGACTGATGGCCGCCGGGGCCGCCTGTGCCCGGGGGGCTTCGGTCACCGTGCTGGAGCACAACCCCAAAGGACCGGGGCAGAAACTGCTCATCACCGGCAAGGGCCGGTGCAACGTCACCAACGACTGCGACCCCCGGGAATTCCTGCGGTATGTGCGCCGCAATCCCCGTTTCCTGTATTCCTGCCTCTACGCCTTTCCGCCCTCGGCGGCCATGGAATTGTTCGAGTCCCTGGGCGTGCCCCTCAAGACCGAGCGGGGCCGCCGGGTCTTTCCCCAGAGCGACCGGGCCGCGGATGTGCTGGCCGCTCTGCGGCAGTACGCGGCGGACGCCCGGTTCGTGAAGGCGGACGCCCAGGACCTGATCCTGGAGGACGGCGTCTGCAAGGGCGTCATCGCCGGGGGCAAGGCCTACCGGGCCCGCCATCTGCTGCTGGCCACCGGCGGGGTGAGCTACCCCGTCACCGGCAGCGACGGCAGCGGCTACCGGCTGGCCGCCAAGGCGGGGCACACCATCGTTCCGCCCCAGCCCAGCCTGTGCAGCCTGGTCTCCCCGGACCCGGCCTGCCGCAAGCTCATGGGGCTGTCCCTGCGCAACGTCACCCTGACCCTGCTGCGGGACGGCAAGCCCCTGTTCACCGAACTGGGGGAGGCTCTGTTCACCCACTTCGGCCTGTCCGGGCCGCTGGTGCTCTCCGCCTCCACCTACATCGACGACATCCACGCCCACAAGTATGTGTGCGAGTTTGACCTCAAACCCGCCCTGGACGAAAAGCAGCTGTATGACCGCCTGACCCGGGACTTTGCGGCGTTGGGCGGGCGCAGTGCCCAGGGCGCCCTGGAAAAGCTGCTGCCCCATTCCATGCGCCCGGTGGCGGTGGAAAGGTGGGGCGTGGACCCGGCCACCCGGGCCGCCCAGATCACCCGGGAGCAGAAGATGGCCCTGGTGCAGCTGTGCAAGCACTGGGCCGTGCCGGTCACCGAGCTGGGGGACCTGGAACACGCGGTCATCACCGCCGGTGGTGTGGACGTGCGGGAGGTGGAACCCAGGACCATGGCCAGCAAACTCTGCCCGGGGCTGTATTTCGCCGGGGAGATCCTGGACGTGGATGCCCGCACCGGCGGGTACAATCTGCAGATCGCCTGGGCCACCGCCCGGGCTGCGGCGGCCGCTGTGACGGAAGCCGACCAATAAAAAGGAGCGTTTTCTCATGATCTCTGTTGCCATCGACGGCCCTTCCGGGGCCGGCAAGTCCAGCATGGCCCGCCGTCTGGCGGCTGACCTGGGCTACACCTATGTGGACACCGGCGCTATGTACCGGGCCATCGGTCTGTATGCCCGCCGTGCCGGCGTGGATACCAAGGACGCCGACGCTGTGGCCGCCCTGCTGCCCCAGGTCAGGCTGGACATCCGTCTGCAGGACGGCGCCCAGCACATCCTGCTCAACGGGGAGGACGTGACCGAGGCCGTCCGCGCCGAGGAGATCGGCATGGCGGCATCGGATGTGTCCGCCCATCCGGCGGTGCGGGCCTTCCTGCTGGACACCCAGCGGAATCTGGCCGCCAGCCGGGACGTGCTCATGGACGGCCGGGACATCGGCACCGTGGTGCTGCCCAACGCCACCGTCAAGATCTACCTCACCGCCAGCGCCGACGCCCGGGCCCGCCGCCGTCTGGCCGAGCTGCTGGAAAAGGGCAAACAGACCGATTACGCCACCGTCCTGGCCGACATCGAACAGCGGGACTACCAGGATACCCACCGCGCCGTGGCGCCCCTGCGTCAGGCGGAGGACGCCATCCTGGTGGATACCAGCGATATCGGCATCGAGGAGAGCTTTGCCCTGCTGAAAAAGACCATCCTCGGGCACATCTGAACCGCGTCTGTCTCATATGGATGTAAAAAATTAGGAAATGGTGAATTTATGCTTCTGTACTGGATCCTGCTGCCCATCGTGTGGGTGCTGATGCACATTGTCTATCGGGTGGAGGTCGTGGGCCGCAGCCTGATTCCCCGGGGCCGCCCCATCGTCATTGCCCCCAACCATATCTCAGATCTGGACCCGGTCTTCATCCTGGTGGTGGTGTTCCGGTTCCGACGCTTCCGCATCCTGGCCAAGCAGGAGCTTTTCCGCAATCCCTTCATCGGGTGGTTCCTGCGCTGCATGGGCGCCGTGCCCATCGACCGGGGCCATGGGGATATGGAGACCGTCAACAAGGTCACCGAGGACTGCAAAAAGGGCACCGGCGTGCTCATCTTCCCGGAAGGCACCCGCAGCAAGGACGGCAAGCTGGGCAAGCTGAAAAGCGGCGCCTTTGTCATTGCGGGGCAGGCCGGGGCGGATCTGGTGCCTTGCCGCATCATCTACGACACCCCGGACCACCGCATGCGTCTTTTCTGCCGCATGCGCATCTGCTTCGGGGAACCCATCCCTGCATCGGACCTGCGCATCACCGACCCGCGCCACCAGATCAAGGAACTGCGGGCCCTGCGCACCCGCCTGACCGACGACCTGGAGGAACTGTACCGCCAGAACAGCTTTGAGCCGGCGCCCCTGCCGGCCCCCGAACCCAACCCGGGCACCGAGCCCGGAACCTGAACACAGGAGAATCTGCCATGGAGATCATTCTGGCCAAGACCGCCGGTTTCTGCTTCGGTGTGAACCGGGCGGTGAAGCTGACCTATGAACTGCTGGACAAGGGCTGCAAGGTGGCCACCCTGGGACCGCTGATCCACAACCCCCAGGTGGTGGCCGATCTGGAAGCAAAAGGCGCCCTGACCTGCCCGGATGTGGACGCCGTACCCGACGGATATGAGGTGGTGATCCGCAGCCACGGGGTCCCCCGCAGCGTATATGAAAAAATTGGCACACGCGCCCTGGCGTTTCATGATGCCACCTGCCCGTTCGTATCAAAAATCCATAAAATTGCCGAAGAAGCGGGCAAAAACGGTGCGCTTTTGCTGGTGGCGGGGGATGCCTCCCACCCGGAAGTGCAGGGAATTGTAGGCCATACAAGCGGCGAGGTGCGGGTTTTTGCGAACCTGGACGAGCTGGAAGCCATGCGCGAAATTCTTGCGCAGCAAAAATCCATTTATGTGGTGGCCCAAACCACTTTTCGGGTCCAAAGTTGGGAAAGTTGCAAGGCTTTTCTAAAAAAGTGGTGTACAAATGCCAAAATATTTGATACAATATGTAATGCAACGTGGGCGAGGCAACAGGAGGCGGAGGACCTCAGCCAAAAATGCGATCATATGATCGTCATTGGTGGTCATCATTCCTCCAACACCCAGAAACTGTTGCAGGTCGCCGCTCGGCATACCGACGCCGTTACCATCGAGACAGCTGATGAACTCGACCGGGAATGGCTGCGGGGCGCCAGGGTGGTAGGCGTAACAGCAGGGGCTTCCACGCCTTCGTCTATAATTGAGGAGGTACTTAACTGTATGAGTGAAGAAATCCGTGACGACATGAGTTTTGCCGAGATGCTCGAGGCTTCTGAGGCGAAACCGCTGTTCGCAGGTAAGATCGTTAAAGCCAAGGTCATCAGCGTTAGCCCGACGGAGTGCGTTGTGGGCATCGACGGCTCCAAGCACACCGGCATCGTCAAGCTCAATGAGATGACGCATGATCCCAACGCCAAGATGGAAGACCTTGTTAAGGTGGACGACGAGCTGGATCTGGTGGTTGTCAAGACCAACGACCAGGAAGGCGTCGACACCCTTTCCCGTGTCCGCTTTGAAGCCCAGAAGGGCATGAAGGACGTTTCCGAAGCTGCCGAGAACGGCACCGTCATGGAAGGCGACGTCATGGAAGCCAACAAGGGCGGCGTTGTTGTCAACGTCAAGGGCGTGCGCGTCTTCGTGCCCCGTTCTCAGGCCACCATGCGCCGTGATGAGGACTACACCAAGCTGGTGGGTCAGCATGTGCGTCTGGTCATCACCGAGTGCGCCGGCCGCAAGATCGTCGGCAGCATCAACAAGGTGACTGCCGAAGAGAACAAGGCCAAGCGGGAAGAGTTCTGGCAGAACGTGGAAGTGGGCAAGCACTACACCGGCGTTGTCAAGAGCCTGACCTCCTACGGCGCCTTTGTGGACATCGGCGGCGTGGACGGCCTGTGCCACATCAGCGAGCTGAGCTGGTCCAACCTGAAGCATCCGTCTGAGGTCGTCAACGTTGGCGATACCATCGACGTGTATGTCAAGAGCTATGATCCCGAGAACCAGAAGGTTTCTCTGGGCTACAAGAAGGAAGAGGACAACCCCTGGGAGAAGCTGAAGAACGAGTATCCCATCGGCAGCGAGTTCACCGCTCCGGTTGTTTCCATCACCAAGTTCGGTGCCTTTGTGCGCATCCTGCCCGGTGTTGACGGCCTGGTCCACATCAGTGAGATCTCCAACGAGCGCGTCAACAAGGTCAGCGACGTGCTGAAGGTCGGCGACGAAGTGCGCGTCAAGCTCATCAACGTGGACTTTGACCGCAAGCGCATCAGCCTGTCCATGAAGGCCTGCGAGGGCGAAGTGGAAGCTGAAGGCTCCGACGCTGAATAATCTCTGAACGATCCCAATGGGAGGCCTGCCTGGTAACAGGCGGGCCTCTTTTTGGTTCACGGGTGTATCATGCAGAAACTCAAAGACCTCATTGTGAAATACTATGAACAGCTGTCTTACCTGTTCTTCGGCGGGTTGGCCACGCTGCTCAACTTTGTCATCCTCAATATTTTCCAGGCGGCTTTCGGGCTGGATTTCGCCGCCGGTGTGGGCAACGTCCTCAACAATGCCATCTGCATCCTTTTTGCCTACTGGACCAACCGCACCTTTGTCTTCCGCAGCAAAAGCCGCGGTGCCGCCGCCTGGCAGGAATTCACCAAGTTTGTGGGCTGCCGTATCTTTACCGCCGTGGTGGATCAGCTGATCATGTGGGGCGGTGTGAGCGTGCTGGGCCCCATGATCGCCTTTGTGTCTCCCCAGCTGTGGGCCAACATCGTCAAGCTGTTCTCCCAGGTTGTGGTGATCGTGTCCAACTATGTGTTTTCCAAGATCCTGATCTTCACCAAAAAAGCGCCGTGATCCGTGCGCGATAAGGAGGCATTCTTATGAAAAACAACGTTCGCGGCGGAGGATTCCGCCTCACCGGCCTGATCCTGGGCATCATCGCCACCGTGTGCGGTGTTACCTCCATCATCTTTGCGGCCATCGGGCTGCACCAGGCACATCTGTGCAAGCACTGCAAGAAGGGGGCGGAATACCGGTGAGCCATTACACCAAAGAACATCTGTTCTCGGTCGTTGACCACACCCTTCTCAAACCCGAAGCCACCTGGCCCCAGATCCAGAAACTCTGCGACGAGGCCATGGAATACCACACGGCCTCGGTGTGCATCAACACCTGTTATGTGAAGCAGGCCGCCGAGTATATGGCCGGCCGGGTGCCGGTGTGCTGCGTGGTGGGCTTCCCCCTGGGGGCCATGGATACCGCCAGCAAATGCTTTGAAGCCCGCACTGCCATCGAAAACGGCGCTTCGGAAGTGGACATGGTCATCAACATCGGCCGGCTGAAAAACGGCGAGTACGACGCCGTGCGGGAAGACATCGCCGCCGTCAAGCAGGCGGTGGGGGACCACTGCCTGAAGGTCATCATCGAGACCTGCCTGCTCACCGACGAGGAAAAGATCAAGATGTGCGACATCGTGCCCGAAGCCGGTGCCGATTTCATCAAGACCTCCACCGGCTTCTCCACCGCCGGCGCCACCTTCCATGATATTGAGCTGTTCGCCAAGCATGTGGCGGGCCGCTGCAAGATCAAGGCCGCGGGCGGCATCTCCACCATCGGGGATATGGAAAAATTCCTGGACCTGGGCGCCGACCGCCTGGGTACCTCCCGTGCTGTGGGTCTGCTGACCGCCGAATAACCCAAAACAAAACCGCCTTCCCGGGCTGTGTCTGCCGGGAAGGCGGTTTTTTGCAGTAAGGCGCTCAGCCCATCCGCATCAGCAGCCAGCCCACAGCAATGCAGGCGGCGCAGAGGACCAGGCAGAGCATGGCGGACCGGGCCCGGTCGGGGGCGGGGGCATCCTTGGGGCGCAGCAGGCTGAGTCCGGCCCAGACCAGCCAGGGGCTGGCCGCGGCCAGGAAAAAGTAGGCGCCCAGCGCAGGAAGGGTCATGACCGTGCCGGCGGTCTCCGCCGCCTCCAGCGCCGCGGTGTCGGCGGAGGCGGGCACCAGGGTGGCCAGGGCGGACAGACTGTTGTTGAACAGGTGGAAGAGCATGGCGTACAGCAGATTGCCGCTGCGCAGGGCACCCCAGGTGAGGAAGATGCCCAGGATGGCGGTGGGCAAAAACCGCACCGGGTCCAGATGGAACAGCCCGAACAGCCCGCCGCACAGCAGGATGCGTCCCCAGGCGGGCATGGGCTGCATGTGATGGAGCAGGTATCCCCGGAAGAGCATCTCCTCACAGAACGCCGGGGTCACCGCCACCAACAGAAACCGCAGGACAAAGGGGACCTGGGAAAACAGGTCGGTGATGGCGGTGCTCACATCGGTCAGCCGCTGGGGAACGAGAAGCATGGTAAACATGGACACCAGCATGACCAGGGCGTATGCGCCCATCCAGAGCAGCAGGGTGCCGGCCACCCCTTTCCAGGTGGGGCGATGAAAATTGAACACCTGACGCCAGGGGGACCGGAACACGGCCGTGCCCAGCAGGGCCAGGGCCAGCAGCCCCAGCTCGGTCCACAGCAGCCCCAGCATGCCGTACCGCAGCTGCAGGGGAGCAGCAACGAACAGCAGGAAGAGCAAAGCCAGAAGATAGCCGCTCACGGCCGCCAGCAGGTTCTTTCGGGATGTACGCATGGGAAAACGCCTCCTTTGATGGCAGATACGTCACAGCACACGGCTGTAATACAGGCGGAACAGCAGATACAGCACCGCAAACACCAGGATGCCCGCAAGACAGAAGGCGAACAGTACCGGCGCAAACAGTCCGGCTGCCAGCAGAATGAGGTACAGCACCAGGAACAGGACAAAGGCGGCGGCCAGCGCGGCCTTTTCGTTGATGCGGCAGTTCCGCTCGTCGGTGATCTGGGTGAAGCGGCGGCGCAGGGCGGCGTCGTCCCGCAGCAGCCGTCCGGTGCGGAAGAACAGGATGCATCCCAGGGCGATCAGAGAGAACCCGGTGCCGGTGTAAAATCCGCTGAAAAAGGAAATATTTCTCTCTTCGCCCAAAAGGCGGGGCACCCCCAGCAGGGCAAACAGCACGGTGGCGGCGCCCAGCACCGGCAGCACCGCACAAAAAGGGCGCAGGGAACGCAGGCGGGCCCGGTACTCTTCCAGGCCGGCCGGATGCCCTTCCAAAAGCTGACAGATGATCATAGCTCTCCCTCCAAATGGCTGAAATCGAAAACTTCTTCGATGGAAAGTCCAAAATAGTGGGCGATCTTGTATGCCAGTTCCAGGCTGGCCGTGTACCGTCCCACCTCAATGCTGGTGATGGTCTGCCGGGTCACGCCCACCGCGTCGGCCAGCTCCTGCTGGCTCATCCGTCGGGCTTTGCGCAGTTCGGGAATACGGGTCTTCATGGGTCATCGCCTTTCCGGCCCGCGGGGCGAATGCCGCGGACTGAAATTGCAAAGTCTGCTTTGCAGTTTCAGTATAGCTTACTTTGCAAAAACTGTCAAGCATACTTTGCAAAAATGCCGGCGCACCCCGGCACGCATTGCGGCAGGGGACGATTTGTGGTATACTGACCGTGTATATCCTGAAACGGCGGAAAGGAGGGGCGTCCATGGTCCATACACCCGGAACGGCCGCGGCCGCCCTGGCGCTGGCCCTGTGTCTGACCGGCTGCAGTGTGCTTCCCGGCGGCGAGACCGAAAGCCTGCTGCGGGCTCCCCGTCTGTCGGGGCAGAGCAGCGCGGTGCAGAAGGCCCTGAACAGCTATCTGGACGGAGTGGCCACCCTGAAATATCCGGCCAGCGGCGATTTTCTCTCCCCCTTTCTGTTCGGCGACTGGGACGGTGACGGCACCCAGGAAGCCGCCGTTCTCTACACGGTGGAATCCGGCGGCTCCAATGTCTGGCTGGCCATCCTGGAACCCACCGATTCCGGCGGCTGGCGGGTATCCCAGCGCACCGAAGGTCTGTCCAGCGAGGTGGAAACGGTCAGCTACGCCCACCTGCGGGACGCGGATTCCCTGCAGCTGCTGGTGGGGTATGACAGTGCCCAGGGGGACCGCTACATGGTGGTCTACCTGTACAACAGCGACGAGACCCTGCAGACCGTCAACAAACAGAGCTACACCGACATGCTGGTGTCCGACGTCACCGACGGCGGCGACGGTACCGAGGACCTGGTCCTGGCCCTGCCCACCGAGACCGAAAACGGCGGCATCAACCTGCAGCTGCTGACCTACACCGGCGGCGATACCTTCCTGGCCGCCCAGACCCTGGCCGTGGGCGAAGGCTTTTACAGCGGCTGTGCGGGTCTGCATGCCGGGGTGGGGGAGGACGGCGCCTCCTATGTGGTGGTGGACGGCTGGACCGGATCGGCGTCCAGTCTGGCCTCCAGCATCATCATCTATGACGCCGAAAGCGGCTTCCTCAAGACGTATATGCCGCCGGGGGTCCCGGACCTGTACAGCGCCACCCAGCGCTATGACACCGACCTGCTGAGCATGGACGTGGACGGCAACGGCACCGTGGACATCCCCACCCAGGTCGCCGACGGCGGCACCGTGCCGGAATCCCTGGCCAACCAGCTGCACTTCCTTTTGTGGAAAGATTACGCCACCGAGGAGGGCAGCAACAACATCTTCGGCGTGTATGACAGTGAGCACCGGTTTTTCCTGCGCCTGCCGGAATCCATGCACGGCAATGTCTCCCTGAAATCCAACGCCGACGGCAGCGGCTGGATCATCGCCAACCTGGCGGGGGATGTCCAGTACTGCGAACTGCGGGTGATCGACCCGGCTGAAACCGACCTGCGCACCGACAAATACAGCCGGGTGGCCACCATCGGCAGCCAGCAGCTGCAGGCCCGCATCCTCACCGAATATTACGGCCTCACGTTGGAGGATATCCTGTCCGGCGTGACGGTCCTGCCCTGAATTCCGTGGAATTCCTTGTCATGGAAAGGAGTTATCTGTATGAAACGAGTCCTGGTTGTGGAGGACGAAAACAGCATCCGGGAAATGGAAGTGCTGAACCTGCGCATGGCCGGATGGGAAGTGCTGGAAGCCCCCAGCGCCGAGCGCGCCCTGGAACTGCTGCACGCCAACCCGCCCTGTGACGCAGCCCTGCTGGACCTGATGCTTCCCGGCATGGACGGCCTTTCCCTGTGCGAGACCATCCGCCGGGACGACCCCGATATCGGCATCATCATCGTCTCGGCCAAAGGGCAGGAGACCGACAAGATCCGGGGCCTTTCCATCGGTGCCGATGACTATATCACCAAGCCTTTCTCGGTGTCCGAGCTCATCGCCCGGGTGGAGGCCCTGGCCCGCCGGGTGCACCGCAATGCCGGCGACAGCCGGGAAGGTTCCGGCCCCGACCAGCTGGTCAGCGGCAGCTTTGTGCTGGATGAGAAGAGCCGGGTGCTGTACAAGGCCGGCAAACCCATCGACCTGACCCAGGTGGAGTTCCAGATCATGGAGCTGTTTTTCCGCAATCCCGGCGCCGCCCTGGTGCGGGAAAAGATCCTGGAAGGGGTCTGGGGCAAGGGATATTACGGGGACGTGAAGATCGTGGACGTGAACATCCGCCGTCTGCGCATGAAGATCGAGGATGAACCCAGCAGCCCCACCCACATCCTCACCGTATGGGGGTACGGCTACCGCTGGAGCCCCTGATATCCACACCCGCATGCACCGGAAGAAAGGGGGAACCCCCACGTGCAAAGCATCACCAAGCGCTGGCTGCGGGGCAGCCTGCTTATCACGGTGCTGATCCTGGCCCTGGCCGAAGGGCTGTTCCTGTATTTCTGTTACCAGAACCTCTACGGCGGCATTGAGCGTGCCATGGAAAGCCGGTTCTCCACCTTCATCGGCCGGCTGCAGGCCACCGGCACCGCCGGCGACAGCGACAACAACGCCGCCAGCCGCGCCCAGTCCCTGCGCCGCACGGTGGAACAGTTTGAGGAAAAAGACAAGTTCGAGTTCATGCTGCTGGACCAGAACGGGGTGGTGCTGGCCACCTCCAGCGGCACCATCAACGAGAACCTTACCGAAGGGGTGGACTACTACCACGCCCTGGTCAGCCCGGACGGGGTGGGGCGGTCCATCTTCCGCACCCCGGACGGGGAGCGGGTCATGGCGGTCACCGCCCTGGTCCCCTATGACGCGGGCAACATCACCGCCATGCGTCTGGTCACCAGCCTGACTCTGGCCGACCGGCAATGGTGGAACACGGTGCTGCTTTCGGGGGGCATCGTGCTGCTGGCCCTGGCCTTTGCCTTGTGGAGCGGGCTGTTCTTCATCCGGTCCATCGTCCGGCCCCTGGGCCAGGTGGAGGTCATCGCCAACCGCATCGCCGGGGGAGACCTGCAGACCCGCCTGCCCGATACCCGCTACAACGACGAGATCGGCCGGCTGTGCCGCACCATCAACGAGATGGCGGAACACCTGACCGAGACCGAGCGGATGAAAAACGAATTCATCTCCTCGGTGAGCCATGAACTGCGCACCCCCCTGACTTCCATCAAGGGCTGGGTGGAGACCATCGCCAACCTGAAGGACCCCAGCGACGAAAACTACCGCAAGGGCCTGGAGGTCATCGGCGCCGAGACCGACCGCCTGTATGCCATGGTGGAGGAACTGCTGGACTTTTCCCGCCTGCAGAACGGCATCAAGCTGGACTGCCAGGTGCTGGACCTGGTGGCCGAAGCCACCGATGCCGCCCTCTTTGTGGAAGGGCGGATCCGGCAGGAAGGCCTGCGCCTGGTGTATGAGGAACCGCCCGAACCCTTCCCGGTGTGGGCGGACCCCGCCCGCCTGCGCCAGGTGTTCATCAATGTGCTGGACAATGCCATCAAGTATTCGCCCCCCGGCGGGTCGGTCTTTCTCACCCTGACCCGGGGTCCGGCCACCGTCACCGTGTCGGTGCGGGACCAGGGCCGCGGCATCTCCCCCGAAGACCTGGAAAAAGTCAAGGTCAAGTTCTTCAAAGGCAAGAACGCGGTGCGCGGGTCGGGCATCGGTCTGGCGGTGGTGGATGCCATCGTCACCGCCCTGGGCGGCACCACCGACATCACCAGCACCCTGGGGCAGGGCACCACCGTGCTCATCACCCTGCCGCTGTACCGCTCCGGGCAGGAACACCTGCACGAACCCATCTGAAACCAACAAAGGAGACTCTTCGTCTTATGCCGCAAGAATCGCGTCCCACCGAAAAATTCCGTACCAGTGTGGGCGGTCAGGCCCTCATGGAAGGTATCATGATGCGCGGCCCCAAAAAGATCTGCTGCGCCGTGCGCCGTCCGGACGGCACCATCGACCTCACCTTCGAGGAGGTGCACACCCACTGGTACAACCGGGTGCCCCTGGTGCGCGGGGTCTGCAATATGGTGGAAAACCTGCGCAGCGGGTACAAGTACCTGATGCACAGCGCCGACATCGCCCTCACCGAGGAGGAACAGGAAGCCGAGCAGTCCCGTTTTGAAAAGTGGCTGGACGAACACACCGGCCCCGCCTTCCAGAACGCCCTCATGACCATCTCCGCCCTGCTGGGGGTGGTGCTGGCCCTGTTCCTGTTTCTGTATCTGCCCACCTTCCTCACCGGCCTGCTCTCCCAGGTACTGACCCTGGGCCGGTGGCCCCGGGTCATCATCGAAGCCGTCATCAAGCTGGCCCTGTTCCTGGGGTACATGTTCCTGTGCACCCGCACCAAGGAGATCCACCGGGTGTTTGCCTATCATGGCGCCGAACACAAGACCATCGCCTGTTACGAGGCCGGGGAGGCGCTGACGGTGGAAAACATCCGCCGCCATTCCCGCTTCCATCCCCGCTGCGGCACCAGCTTCCTGATCCTGGTACTGCTCATCAGCATTGTGCTGTACGCGGTGCTGCCCTGGACCAGCACCGGCCTGCGGGTGCTGTACAAACTGGCCATGCTGCCCCTGCTGGTGGCCATCTCCTATGAGGTGCTGCGCTGGTCCGGGCGGTCCAATTCCTGGCTGGCCAGGGCCGTGGCGGTGCCGGGGCTGTGGCTGCAGCGGCTGACCACCTTTGAACCGGAGGACGACATGATCGAGGTGGCCATCGCCGCCGTGACCCCCGTCCTGCCCGAGACCCCGGAGGAGGCCGCCTGGAATCGTGATTGAACTGTCCCTGGCCGGTCTGGCCCCCCGGGATGCCCTGCGGGCGGTGCGCACCCGGCTGGAAGAAGCGGGTGTACCCGACGCCGCCTTTGATGCCCGGGAACTCTACCGTCTGGCGGTGGGGCGGGACCCCCGCCTGGATACCGCCCCGCTGCCGCCGGACAAGGCGGCTGCCCTGGCATCCTTCGCCGCCCGCCGTGCCGGACGGGAACCGCTGCAGTATATTGCAGAGAGCTGGGATTTCCTGGACTTTACCCTGCGGGTGGGCCCCGGGGTCCTCTGTCCCCGGGCGGACACCGAGGTGGTCTGCGAGACCGCCGTGGACCTGCTGGGGAAAATGGCCGGTGCCGGCCCTGTGGTGCTGGACCTGTGCGCCGGAACCGGCTGTCTGGGGCTGGGCGTCCGGCGGTTCGTGCCCGATGCCCGGGTGACCTGCTGGGAGAAAAGCCCGGAAGCCCTGCCTTACCTGCGCCGCAATGCCCGGGAAGCTCTGCCCGGGGCGGAAGTGGCCGTGCACGAAGGGAATGTGCTCACCGGGTGGCGGGACCTGTCCCCCGGGAGTGTGGATCTCATCGTCAGCAATCCGCCCTACCTCACCGGGGCGGAGATGCAGGCTCTCATGCCCGAAACCGCCCGGGAACCGGCCATGGCCCTGGACGGCGGGGCGGACGGGCTGGTCTTTTACCGCTGCCTGACCGGGCCCTGGCAGAAGGTCCTGCGCCCCGGCGGCTGGCTGGTGATGGAGATCGGCTATGCACAGCGGCAGGCCGTGCTGGACCTGGGGGCCCGGAACGGCTGGGTCAACAGCGGCTGTCGGCAGGACTACGGCGGCAGCGACCGGGTCATCCTGCTGCAGAAGCCCGGAACAGACCCCGGATCCCCGGCCGGAGACACAACAAATAGTTGTAATCTGCGGCCGGACAGGGTATAATAGGGGCATACAAACCATACCAAAGGCGGGGGAGCGATCCCCCTGAAAAGGAGAAAATACAATGGCAGCCAAAAAAGAAACCAAATCCACCGCCGCACCGGCCGGCGACAAGAAGGCCGCGCTGGAAACGGCCCTGGCCCAGATCGAAAAGCAGTTCGGCAAGGGCGCCGTCATGAAGCTGGGCGCCAATGTGACCATGCAGGTGGATGCCATCTCCACCGGCAGCCTGGGCCTGGATATGGCTCTGGGCATCGGCGGCGTGCCCCGCGGCCGTATCGTGGAGATCTACGGACCCGAATCTTCCGGCAAGACCACCCTGGCGCTGCAGGTGCTGGCCGAAGCCCAGCGCAACGGCGGCGAGGTGGCCTTCATCGACGTGGAACACGCCCTGGATCCCACCTATGCCCGGGCCCTGGGGGTGGACATCGACAGCCTGTTGGTCAGCCAGCCGGACACCGGTGAGCAGGCCATGGAGATCTGCGAAGCCCTGGTCCGCTCCGGTGCCATCGACGCCATCGTGGTGGACTCGGTGGCTGCCATGGTCCCCAAAGCCGAGATCGAGGGCGAGATGGGCGATTCCCACGTGGGCCTGCAGGCCCGCCTGATGAGTCAGGCCCTGCGCAAGCTCACCGGCATCATCGGCAAGACCAACACCGTCTGCATCTTCATCAACCAGCTGCGTGAAAAGGTGGGCGTGGTCTACGGCAGCCCCGAAGTCACCACCGGCGGCCGTGCCCTGAAGTATTATTCCTCGGTGCGGATCGATGTGCGCCGCATTGAAGGCCTGAAGGATTCCAACGGTTCCTTCATCGGCAACCGCACCCGCGCCAAGATCGTCAAGAACAAGGTGGCACCTCCCTTCCGGGAAGCCGAATTCGACATCATGTTCGGCGAAGGCATCTCCAAGGTGGGTGAGATCATCGACCTGGGCGTCAAGCTGGGCATCGTGCAGAAGAGCGGCGCCTGGTTCAACTACGGGGATGTGCGCCTGGGCCAGGGCCGGGACAACGCCAAGCAGTTCCTGAAAGACAACCCCGCCGTGGCCGAGGAGATCGAAAAGATCGTGCGGGAGAACGCTGACCGGCTCATCGCCGCCGGCAAGAAGGGCACCGTCAAGCCCATCGAGAAGGTGGCCACTCCGGTGGCCGCTGCCCCTGCCGCCGAAGAAGCCCCCGCTGCCCCCAAGACCACCGGCAGCGAGGTGGACCTGGATATCATGGTTGACGACTGATGCCGCAGCTGACACAGATTTCCGAGACCAAAAAGGGGCGGTATGCCCTGTTTTTTGACGGAGAGTTCGCCTTTTCCCTGGACGAAGGCACCTTTGCCGACGCCGGCCTGCACAAGGATGACGAGCTGGAATCCTGGCAGATCGAGGAACTGCGCAAGAAAAGCGATACCCGCCGCGCCCTGGACAAGGCCATGGACCTGTTGGCTCTGCGGGACCATGCCGCCGGGGAACTGTACGACAAACTCTGCCGCAGGTTCGACCCCCACAGCGCCGCCGCCGCGGTGGCCAGGGCCGGGGAGCTGGGCCTGCTCAACGACGAGGACTTTGCCCGCCGTCGGGCCGCCGAACTGCTGCGCAAGCGCAAGAGCCGGCGGGAGATCCTCATGGACCTGAACAAGAAAGGCATCGACCGGGACACCGCCGCCGCGGTGGTGGAAGACCTGGGAGGCGAGGAAGAGGACCCCGATCTGGCCAGTGCCCGGGCCCTGGTACAGCGGCAGTATGCCGCCAAACTGGCCCAGGGCAAGGAACCCCAGGTGGCTGCCGCCCTGGCCCGCCGGGGCTTTTCCCACGGTGTCATCCGCACCGTCCTGCAGGAAGCCCGGGACGAATGACCGCCCCTCATCACACAGATAAAAGGAAACCATCATGACCAAAAACATTGCCATCATCTCCCTGGGCTGCCCCAAAAACCAGGTGGACGCCGACGTTTTCTGCCACGCCCTCCTCAAGGCGGGGCACCAGACTGTGGCCGACCCTGCCCAGGCGGACGTGATCATCGTCAACACCTGCGGCTTCATCCAGTCCGCCAAGGAGGAGGCCATCGAGAACATCCTCATGGCCTGCCAGTACAAACAGCAGAATCCGGACCTGAAGGTCATTGTCACCGGCTGTCTGGCCGAACGCTACAAGCAGCAGATCGCCTCCGAAATGCCGGAGGTGGACGCGGTGGTGGGCATCGGCTCCAACGCCGCCCTGCCCGCCATTGTGGAGCGGGTCTGTGCCGCCGGGGCTGACCGGCTGGAAAGCTACGGCCCCAAGACCGATATGCCCCTGGGCGGCGCCCGGGTCATTTCCACCCCCTCCCATTACGCCTACCTGAAGATCGCCGAAGGCTGCAACAACCGCTGCCGGTACTGCGCCATCCCGCTGATCCGGGGCCCGCTGCGCAGCCGTCCGCTGGAAGACTGCGTGGCCGAAGCCCGCTGGCTGGCCGGGGAAGGGGTGCGGGAGCTCATCGTGGTGGCCCAGGACCCCACCGCCTACGGCGAGGACTGGGGCAAGCCCGGAGCGGTCTGCGAGCTGCTGGACCGGCTGAACGAGATCGACGGCATCCGCTGGATCCGCATCCTGTACGCATACCCGGAGCGCATCACCGACGAATTCATCGCCGCCATGGTGCGCAACAAAAAGGTGGTGCCCTATCTGGACCTGCCCATCCAGCACTGCGATGACCGGGTCCTCCAGGCCATGAACCGCCGGGGCGGCCGCCGGGAGATCGAGGACGCCATCACCCGGCTGCGGGCGGCCATCCCGGGCCTGACCCTGCGCACCACCCTCATCGCCGGCTTCCCCGGTGAGACGGAGGAGGAGTACGCCGAACTGTGCGACTTCGTCAAAACGGTGCGGTTCGACCGGCTGGGCTGCTTTGCCTACTCGGCGGAAGAAAACACCCCCGCCGCCACCATGGACGGCCAGATCGACGAGGAGGTCAAGCAGCGTCGGGCGGAGCACATCATGGAGATCCAGGCGGATATCAGCGCCGCCGCCATGGCCGCCAAGGTGGGCAAGACCTTCGAGTGCATCTGTGACGGGGTGGACGACGAGACCGGCATGTATCTGCTGCGCACCCAGGCCGACTGCCCGGAGATCGACGGCAACGTGCTGACCCCCGCCGATACCCCCCTGACCCCCGGCGAATTTTACCGCGTGACCATCACCGACAGTGATACATACGACCTGTACGGCTATGTGGAATCCGAGGAGGAGTAAGCAATGAATCTGCCCAACAAGCTGACCCTGCTGCGGGTCGTTCTGGTGCCCGTGTTCATGGTGTTTGCGGCGTATGGCCGCATCGGCACCGCCGCCTACAATCCCAACGCCCATCTGGTGGCGGGCATCGTCTTTGCGGTGGCCAGCCTCACCGACTTCCTGGACGGCTACCTGGCCCGCAAATACCACCTGGTCACCGATTTCGGCAAGTTCATGGACCCCCTGGCGGACAAGATGCTCACCACCGCCGCTTTCATCTACATGCTGGTGGACGGCCTGTGCTCTCCCGTGGTGCTGGCGGTCATCCTCTTCCGGGAATTCGCCGTGGCCGGCGTGCGGATGATCGCCGCCGGGGCCGGCACCGTCATTGCCGCCAACATGTGGGGCAAGGTCAAGACGGTGCTGCAGATGCTCACCGTGCTGTTCTACTACTTCGTGCCCTTCTTCATGGGGGATTCCGACATCATGGCCTTCGGCCTCATCACCCAGGTGCTGTGCTGGCTGGTGGCCCTGGTCACGGTGATCTCCGGCTGTATCTATCTGTGGCAGAACCGCCGCTGTTTCATGCAGGCAAAATAAGCGTCGCCAGCCCTTGCGCCGCTGCGGCGCCGGGGCTATAATGAAACAGCAAGGAAGATCCCGAAACCATCCGGAAAGGAAGCTCCGTTATGCAGATTTTCAACACCCTGACCCGCCAGAAGGAAGAATTCGTCCCCCAGACCCCCGGGGAATACCGCATCTACGTCTGCGGGCCCACGGTCTACAACTATATCCATGTGGGCAACGCCCGCCCCATGATCGTCTTCGACACCCTGCGCCGCTATCTGGAATACCAGGGCAACAAGGTGTATTACGTTTCCAACATCACCGATATTGACGACAAGCTCATCGCCAAGGGCCAGCAGGAGGGCGTCTCCATGCAGGAGGTGGCCCGCAAGTTCGAGGCCGAGTACATCAAGGACTCCGAAGGCCTGAACGTCAAGGAGCCCACCGTCCGCCCCCGTGCCACCGAACATATCGGCGAGATCATCAAGATCGTCAAGGACCTGGTGGCTTCCGGCCACGCCTACCCTGCCCGCAACGGGGACGTGTACTTCCGGGTCAAGTCCGATCCGGGCTACGGCAAGCTGAGCCACCTGAACCTGGACGACCTGGAAAGCGGCAACCGCGCCCTGCGCAGCCAGATGGACGACGACCTGAAGGAAGACCCGGCGGATTTTGCCGTCTGGAAGGCCGCCAAACCCGGCGAGCCCTACTGGGACAGCCCCTGGGGCCACGGCCGCCCCGGCTGGCACATCGAGTGCAGCGCCATGGCCCGCAAGCATCTGGGCAAGACCATCGACCTGCACTGCGGCGGTCAGGACCTGATCTTCCCCCATCATGAAAACGAGATCGCCCAGTCGGAGTGCGCCAACGGCTGCACCTTCAGCCGGTACTGGATGCACAACGGGTTCCTGAACATCAACAACCAGAAGATGTCCAAGAGCGCCAACAACTTCTTCACCGTGCGGGAGATCGCGGACAAGTACGGCTATGAGCCCATCCGGTACTTCATGCTCACCGCCGGCTACCGCATGCCCCTGAACTACACGGTGGAGCTCATCGAAAGCTGCAAGAACTCTCTGGAACGGCTGTATACCTGCCGGGACAACCTGGACTTTGCCATCGAGCATGCCCACGGCACCGACACCACCCTGGCGGAGAAGGCCCAGGAAGCCAGGAAGAAGTTCGTCACCGCCATGGACGATGACCTGAACACCCCCGACGCCCTGGCCGCCATCTTTGAGTTCGTCAAGGAGATCAACACCCTGTCCGATTCCGCGGACAAGGCCAGCCTGCAGGCTGCCGCCGATATGTTCGATGAGCTGACCGGCGTGCTGGGCCTGGTGTACAACCGCAAGACCTCGGCCATCCCCCAGGAAGTCACCGACCTGGTGGCCGAGCGCGCTGCCGCCAAGAAGGCCAAGGACTGGGCCCGTGCCGACGCCATCCGCGCCCAGCTCACCGAGATGGGCTGGAGCGTGGCCGATACCGCCCAGGGCCCCCAGATCAGCAAGCTGTAATCAACAAACCGTCAGGAATGGGCAGACATTGCGCCACGGGGCGCAGCTCATTCCTGTTTTTTGTATCCGGCGCGCACCGCGCCCCTACGGAAAGACCTGCGTATGTACAAAGAACGCCTGAAACTATCCCCGGAGTGGAAAGCCTTCCTGCCGGTGCTGGCCGCTGCCTTTGCGGTGCGGCTGGTGCTGGCCGCCGTGACCCAGGGCTATACCTACGATATGTCCTGCTTCATCGCCTGGGGCGAAAGACTCCTGCATGAAGGTCCTGCCGCCTTTTACAGCGCGGACTACTTTGCGGATTATCCCCCCGGCTACCTGCCGGTGCTGGCCCTGGTGGCGGCGGTGCGGGGGCTGCTCGGCCTGACGGGGGACTCTGCCCCGGGACGGGTGCTGCTGGTTTTGGTGCCCTCCCTGTGCGACTGCGCCATCGCCGCCCTGGTCTACCGGGAAGCCCTGCACGGGGTGAAAGATCCCGCCCAGGCACGGCGCATGGGCATCTTTGCCGCGTTCTGTCCGCTGCTGCTCTTTGCCACCGGTGTGTGGAAGCAGGTGGATGCCGCTTTCGTGCTGCCGCTGCTGTTCTGCTTCTGGCTGCTGGAACGCCGCCGGTATCTGCCCGCGGCCTTCCTGTACGGGGTGGCGCTGGCCATCAAACCCCAGGCCCTGCTGGCCGGACCGGTGCTGGCCCTCTGCTTTGTGCTGGGGGTGGCCGACGGGGCAGGGCAGGGGCCCAAGGCCGCTGCCCGGGCGGTGGGCCGCATCTTCGGCGGAGCGGCCCTGGCACTGGCGGTGCCTCTGGCTGCCGGACTGCCCTTCTACGGTCCGGTGCGGCTGCTCCCCTCCCTGGTGGAAAAGTACATCTCCACCTCCTCCGGCTACCCCTACGCCACCATCAACGCCTTCAACTGGTTTGCTGCCCTGGGCGGCAACTGGACCCCGCTGACGGACCCCGTGGTGGGGCCGGTCACCTGGGGTATGCTGAGCATCTTCAACATTGCGGTCCTCACCCTGGCCGTGCTGGCCCTGGGCATCATCGCCTGGGCCGCCGACCGCAAAGCCCCCCGGGAAAAACGCCGGTTTTCCCCGCTGCTGCTGGCCGGCTTCTATCTGGTGGGCATCTTCACCTTCGCCCACTGCATGCATGAGCGCTATCTGGTGCCCGGTATGCTGCTGGTATTGCTGGCCGCCGCCCGCTGGAACGACCTGCGCCTGTACGGGGTCGCCTTCGGGCTCTCCCTCACCGGCTTCCTGAACCTGGCCGCCGTCTACACCCAGGTTGGCACCGAGGACGAATGGCTCACCTCCGCCGCCAGCCGGCTGTTCACCCAGCTGGTGGGCTTTGCCGAGACCGCCGCCTTCGTGCTGCTGGCCTTTACCGCCTGGACCCTATGCCGCCACGGCCTGACCTCCCCCATGGGACCCCGGATGGGCCGGAGCGGGGAACGGACGCTGCGGTTTTCCCGGGCGGCCCAGAGCATCGCCCTGCCCGACACCCAGCCCCGCTGGACCCGGCGGGAGGTGCTGGCCCTGCTGGGGCTCACCGCCGCCACCGCGGTGCTCAGCTTCACCTACCTGGGCAGCCTGACCGCCCCCCAGAACCCGCTGGATGCCACCGACACCACCGTGACCCAGACCGTCACCCTGCAGGGGGACGCCGCCGAACTGTGGATCTACCCCGGCATCAGCACGGGGGGCAGCCTGACCGTTACCCTGAACAGCGGCATGGACCTGTACACCCAGGAACTGGGATACTCCACCGTTTTCAGCTGGGAGTCGGTGTCCATGCAGATCCCTGCAGGCACCACCCTGCAGATCACGGTGAACAACGCCCAGATCTTTGAACTGGCCCTGCGTTCCGCTGACGGTTCCCTGGTGCCGGTGGAGGGCGGGGGCGAGATGTTCGACGAACAATCCGCCGTGCCCGAAACCATCAGCCAGCTGAACAGCATGTACTTTGATGAGATCTACCACGGCCGTACCGGGTATGAACTGCTCCACGCCCTGAAAGTGTACGAGACCACCCACCCGCCTCTGGGCAAGGATTTCATCATGCTGGGCATTGCCCTCTTCGGCATGACCGGCTTCGGCTGGCGGTTCTCCGGCACCCTGTTCGGGGTACTGCTGGTGCCCCTGGCCTGGTGCTTCGGCCGCCGCCTCACCCGTCGTGTGTGGGCGGGGGCGCTGGCCGGGTGCCTGCTGGCGCTGGACTTCATGCGCTTTGCCCAGAGCCGCATCGCCACCATTGATATCTACGGCACCTTCTTCATCCTGCTGGGGGCCTACTTCATGCTGTGGTACTGCCAGAGCGTGCTGGAAAAAGGGGTCATGAAATCCCTGTGGCCCATGGCCCTGGGGGGACTGGCCTTCGGGCTGGGCTGTGCCTCCAAGTGGACCGGCATCTATGCCGGGGCGGGACTGGCCATCCTCTACCTGGGGGTACTGTACGCCCGGTGGAAGCAGCACAAGCCCGGTTTCTGGCGGGAATTCCGCACCGCCGCCCTGGGCGGCGTCATGTTCTATGTGCTGCTGCCTTTTGTGATCTATCTGGCCTCCTACCTGCCCTACCTCTGGCGGGACCCCTCCTTCGGACTCAAGGACTGGTGGGACTGCCAGACCTATATGTTCTGGTACCACTCCACCCTCAAGGCCACCCATCCCTTTGAGAGCCGCTGGTACACCTGGCTGCTGGGGCTGCGCCCGGTGTGGTATTACCAGAACACCCACCTGGCTGCCGGACTCAAGGGCAGCATCGCGGGCCTGGGCGGACCGGTCATCTGGCTGGCGGGGCTGGCGGCCATCCTGCTGCTGTTCTGGCGGCAGATCAGCGGCCGGGGCACCCGCACCGGCATGGGGGTGCTGATCCTCTACGCCACCCAGCTGGTGCCCTGGATGCTGGTCACCCGCTGCACTTTCCTGTACCACTATTTCCCCAGCTCCCTGTTCTGTCTGGCAGCCATCGTGCTGGTGCTGGGGGGCGCCCGCAACCAGCAGCGGGCCAAGCGCATCGGCGTGGGGCTGACGGCGGCATCCCTGGTGCTGTTCGTGGCCTACTACCCGGCCTTGTCCGGTCTGCCGGTGCCGGAATTCTGGGCCCGGTGCCTGGAAATCCTTCCCAGCTTCGGATTTTATTGAGAGCAGAACGGCTCCTGCCTGCAGGCGGGGGCCGTTTTTGGTTTCTGCAAAGGATTTCTGGTTGTAAACACTGGCCCGCCTTTGTTGGCGGGGGCGGGGACGCTGTGGTATAATAAACAGCAAGTCATACAGCAAAAGGGGGAAATGACCGCATGCCGGATATTCTGGTGGTGGATGATGAACGGGAAATTGCCGACCTGGTGGGGGTGTACCTGCGCAACGAGGCCTTCACGGTGCGCACCGCCGCCACCGCCGCCGAAGCGCTGGACGCCATCCGGCAGTCCCCGCCCGACCTGGCCCTGCTGGACGTGATGCTGCCGGATATGGACGGCTTTGCCCTGTGCCAGCAGATCCGGCGGGAACATCTTTTCCCCATCATCATGCTCACCGCCCGGGTGCAGGATATGGACAAGATCACCGGCCTGACCCTGGGGGCGGACGATTACATCACCAAGCCCTTCAATCCCCTGGAACTGGTGGCCCGGGTCAAGGGCCAGCTGCGGCGGTACATCCGGTACAATCCGGCCGGGGCCGCCGCGCCCGCCGACCCGGAGGAATACGACATCCACGGGCTGGCCATCGCCAAAAACTCCCACAAATGCACCCTGTACGGCAAAGAGGTGGCCCTGACGCCGTTGGAATTTTCCATCCTGTGGTATCTGTGCAGCCACCGGGGCAAGGTGGTCTCCAGCGAAGAGCTGTTCGAGGCGGTGTGGGGCGAAAAATACCTGGACAGCAACAACACCGTGATGTCCCACATCGCCCGCCTGCGGGAAAAACTGGGCGAAGCGCCGCGGCATCCCAAGTTCATCAAGACCGTGTGGGGGGTGGGCTACACCGTTGAATAAGCTTTTCAAAAAGCGGCGGGGCACCCGCAAACCCCGCACGCCCTACTACGGCCGCAGCCCCATGGGTCTGCTGGCCCTTTACCTGCTGGCTATGCTGGGGGTGGTTCTGGGCACCGTCCTGCTCTTTTTTGCGGGCTATGCCCTGTACCGCTCCATCCGGGACCTGTACTGGACCAGCTTTGAGGACGCCCGCCTCTTTCCCGTCCAGATGCTCCTGCTGGGGTTGTACAGCGTGGCCCGGTTCGTGCGGGACATCGCCCTGTTCCTGGTCTGGATGCTGCTGGCCGTGGGCTGGATGGCAGTGACCTATCTGTTTCTGCGGTGGGGGCAGCGGGACCTGAGCCGGGTCATTGCCATGGCCGACCGCCTGACCGATCCCTCCAAAGGGGAGATCGAACTGCCTCCCGCCCTGGCGGAAGCCGAAGTGCGGCTGAAGCTGGCCCGCCAGAAGGCCCTGACCGACGCCGCAGCCGCCCGGGAAGCGGAACAGCGGAAAAACGACCTGATCATGTACCTGGCCCATGACCTGAAAACCCCGCTGACCAGCGTCATCGGCTACCTGACCCTGCTGCAGGACGAACCCCAGATCAGCACCGAGATGCGGGCCCGGTATACCGGCATTGCCCTGCACAAGGCCCAGCGCCTGGAAGACCTGATCAACGAATTCTTTGAGATCACCCGGTTCAATCTTTCCCGCCTGGAACTGGACACCCAGCCGGTGGACCTGAAACGGCTGCTGGAACAGGTGGCCAGCGAGTTTGAACCGGTGTTCCGGGAAAAAGAGCTGCACTGCACCCTGGACCTGCCCGCCGAGCTGCGGTGTGAAGGGGACCCGGACAAACTGGCCCGGGTGTTCGACAATCTTCTGCGCAACGCCGAACATTACAGCTTCCCCGGCACCTGTGTGCAGATCCGGGCGGAGCAGGGGGCGGATACCGTCACCCTGCAGTTCACCAATGCCGGACGCACCATCCCGCCGGAAAAGCTGGACCGTCTGTTTGAGCAGTTCTTCCGGCTGGATTCCTCCCGGGGCACCTCCTCCGGCGGGGCGGGGCTGGGGCTGGCCATCGCCCGCCAGATCGTCCAGGCCCACGGCGGCACCATCCGGGCCGACAGCGCCGACAACACCATCACCTTCACCGTCACCCTGCCTGCCGCAAGAAATTCGTAAGAATTTCGCATACAAATCACAAACACCCCGCAAGGCGGCCTGCAAACAACCCGCGCCCTGTTTTGCTACCATAAAGGAGCAAGGCAGGGCGCTTTGTGCTGGCAAAATTTCTGCGTCCTGCAAGGAGGAATCCCCATGCATGCACGCAAAATCCTGGTGTTTTTCGGCGGCTGCTCCACCGAGTATGCCGTTTCTCTGCAGTCGGCGGCCGCCGTGCTGGAAAATCTCGACCCCGCCCGCTGGGCCCCGGTGCCGGTGGGCATCACCCGGGAAGGGGAGTGGCTGTACTATACCGGCCCCATCCCGGCCATTCCCGCCGATACCTGGCACAAGGACCAACTCCACTGCGTCCCCTGCACCCTGAACGCCGCCCGGGGCGCCGGGGAACTGTGGCTGGCCGACGGCCGCCGCATTGCCTTTGATGCGGCCTTCCCGGTACTTCACGGCAAAAACGGGGAGGACGGCACCCTGCAGGGGTTGCTGGAACTGGCCGGGGTTCCCCTGATCGGCTGCGGCTGTCTGGCGGGTGCCCTGTGCATGGACAAGGACCGGGCCCACAAGCTGGCCGCCCTGGCCGGGGTGGCGGTGCCCAAGAGTGCGGTGTTCCCCCGGGGCACCGGCCCGCAGGAGATCCTGTCCGCCGCCGAAGCCATCGGCTGGCCGGTGTTCGTCAAGCCGGTGCGGGCGGGCTCCTCCTTCGGCATCAGCCGGGTGGAAGGCCCTGGCGCCCTGGCCCCGGCGGTGGCGGAGGCCTTCCGCCACGATGACGAAGTCCTGCTGGAAGAGACTATCCCCGGCTTTGAGGTGGGCTGCGGGGTCATGGGCAACCCGGGCGGGCCGCTGACCGTGGGGGCGGTGGACGAGATCGAACTGGCCCCCGCCGACGTGCTCTTTGATTATACCGAGAAATACACCCTGCGCCATGCGGCCATCCACTGTCCCGCCCGCATCCCGGACTCCACCGCCGCCCGCATCCAGAACGCTGCCAAAGCGGTGTACCGGGCCCTGGGCTGCCGGGGCTTTGCCCGGGTGGACCTCTTTCTCACCCCGGACGGCCGCATCATCTTCAATGAGGTGAACACCATCCCGGGGCTCACCTCCCACAGCCGGTTCCCGGCCATGATGCGGCAGGCGGGGTATTCGTTCCCGGCCTTGCTGGACAGGCTGGTGGAACTGGGGGTGGAAGCATGACCCCCGCCGACCTGCACCTGACAGCCGCCGCTTCCCGCAAGGGCAGCCTGATCCTGGTCAACCGGGACCATCCCCTGCGGGAGGAACTGATCCCCGACCTGGTACCCCTCACCGGCGGCTGGCCGGACCAGCACCTGGACCGCACCGCCGCCCGGATGCTGGCCGCCGCCATCCGGGCGGTGCACGGGGAAGGGCAGATCCTGCCGGTGTCCGGCTGGCGCAGCCAGGAGGAACAGCAGGCCATCTGGGACGGCTCTCTCACCGACCATGGCCCGGACTTTACTGCCCGGTATGTGGCCCGCCCGGGGTGCAGCGAGCACCAGACCGGTCTGGCGGTGGACCTGGCCCTCAGCGCCGACAAGATCGACTTCATCCGCCCGGAATTCCCTTACGACGGGGTGTGCGGGGCCTTCCGCCGGGTGGCCGCCCGGTACGGCTTTGTGGAACGATACACCGAAGAAAAACAGGACAAAACCGGTATTGCCGCCGAGCCCTGGCATTTCCGGTATGTGGGGGTGCCCCACGCCGCCATCCTCACCGATGCGGGCATCTGCCTGGAGGAATACCCTGCCTTCCTGCGGGAGGCACCCCGGGTGGTCCGGCTGGAAAACGGCCGCCGGGTACAGGTGCGGTATCTGCCCTTCTGCGGCACCGGCACCACCCGCCCCGCTCCGGGGCCCTGCTGGCAGCTGTCCGGCACCAACGAGGGCGGATTCATCCTGACGGTGTGGGAGGGACAGCCATGAACAGACAACCCCTCCCGTCCCTGGACCGGTTCCGGCTGCTGGCCGCCGTGCTGGTGGTGGCCATCCACACCGGCCCGCTGGGCAGCTTTTCCCCGGCGGCGGACCTGTGGCTGACCCGGGTGCTGGCCCGGGTGGCGGTGCCTTACTTCGCCATGGTCAGCGGGTATTTTCTGGCCCGGGGCCACTGGCAGGGCACCGGGCGTCTGTGGCGGCACACCCTGGGGCTGTATGCCGCATCGGTGCTGCTGTACCTGCCCCTGAACCTGTACGCGGGCAACCCTGTGGGGTGGCGGGGTCTGGTGTTCAACGGCACCTTCTACCACCTGTGGTATCTGCCCGCCCTGCTGCTGGCCCTGCCCATCGCCCGTCTGCTGGCCGGAACCGGCCGGACCGGGTGGGCCGTGGCCGGTCTGCTGTATCTCATCGGCCTGGGCGGGGACAGTTATTACGGGCTGGCCGGACAGCTGCCGGGATTGGGGGCCTTGTATGAGGTGGTGTTCACCCTCTGGGACTACACCCGCAACGGGCTGTTCCTGCTGCCCCTCTTTCTGCTGCTGGGGGCGGCCTTTGCCCCGCGGCCGGTGCCCGCGGCCCGCCCCAGCACCTGGCTGTTCCTGGCGGGTCTGGGCGCCATGACGTTGGAAAGTCTGGCCCTGCACACGGCCGGCATCCCCCGGCACGACAGCATGTATCTTTTCCTGCCCCTGACCATGTGGGGGCTCTTCGGGCTGCTGCTGGCGGTCAACGGCGGGCAGGACCGGGCGGTGCGCCGCACGGCTGCCCTGGTGTATATCCTGCATCCCTGGTGCATCGTGGCGGTGCGGGGGGCGGCCCGGTTCCTGGGCCTGCGGGGATTGCTGGTGGAAAATTCTCTCGTCCACTTCGCGGTGGTGGTGCCGCTCAGCGTGGCCCTGGCCTTTGCGCTGCAATCCCTCACCGGCCGCCGCACCCTGCCCCCGGACGTCCGGGCGTGGCGGGAGATCGACCTGGCCGCCCTGCGCCAGAATACCGCCCTGCTGCGGGATGCCCTGCCTGCCTCCTGCGCTCTCATGGCGGTGGTCAAGGCGGACGCCTACGGCCACGGGGCGGTGCCGGTGGCCCGGACTTTGCAGCGGGAAGGCGTCCGCCTCTTTGCGGTGGCCTGCCTGTCGGAAGGCATCCGGCTGCGCAAGGCAGACATCCGGGGGGATATCCTGATCCTGGGCTGGACCGACCCGGCCCAGGCCCCGGTGCTGCGCCGCTGGCGCCTGTGTGCCACGGTGGCGGACGCGGACCACGGTCGGGCTCTCTCGGCCCAGGGGGTGCCGGTCCGGGTGCATCTGGCGGTGGATACAGGCATGCACCGGCTGGGCATTCCGGCGGAGGAGATCGGCACGCTGGCGGAGCTGTTTGCCCTGCCCCATCTTCGGGTGGAAGGGGTGTACAGCCATCTGTGCACCTCCGACGGTACCTCCCAAGCGGACCGGGCCTTTGCCCGACAACAGACCGGAACCTTTGTGCGTACCCTGGCTCTGCTCCGGGGGATGGGGCTGGACCCGGGGCTGACCCACCTGCAGGCCAGCTACGGCATCCTGAACCCCGCCTGCACCGCAGGCCACACCTTCGGCGCTGCCCGACCGGGGCTGCTTCTCTACGGGGTGTACAGTGACAGCAACCCGGTGGACCATCCGCTGCCCCTGCGGCCGGTGCTCAGCCTGCGGGCCCGGGTGGCGGCGGTGCATCGGGTCCCGGCGGGGGCGGGGGCCGGGTACGGTCTGGCCTTCACCGCGCGGCGGGATACCTGTCTGGCGGTGCTGGCCATCGGGTACGCCGACGGCCTGCCCCGGAACTATGGCGCCCAGGGGGGCGTGGTGCTGCTCCACGGTGCCCGCTGCCCGGTGGTGGGGCGGGTGTGCATGGACCAGATGCTGGTGGACGCCACCGACCTGCCCACCCCGCCCAAAGCGGGGGAGTGTGCCACCCTCATCGGCACCGACGGCGCCGGGACCCTGCGGGCAGAGGAGGTGGCGGTCGCCTGCGGCACCATCACCAATGAGCTGCTCTCCCGCCTGGGCTCCCGGCTGGGCCTGCTGGTGCGGGACATATAAAAAGCGCCGGGTGCTTCCCCAGACAGGGAGGCACCCGGCGCTTGTTGTGGGTGATGCCAGAATATCAGGTATCGGAATCCAGCTTGAGCACGGCGGTGAAGGCCTCACTGGGCAGGGTCACGCTGCCCAGCTGGCGCATCTTCTTCTTGCCGGCTTTCTGCTTTTCCAGCAGTTTTTTCTTGCGGGTGATGTCGCCGCCGTAGCACTTGGCCAGCACGTCCTTGCGCATGGCCTTGACCGTCTCCCGGGCGATGATCTTGCCGCCCACCGCTGCCTGGATGGGAATTTCAAACAGGGCGCGGGGGATGTTCTCCTTCAGCTTCTCGCAGATGCGGCGGCCCTTGGCGTAGGCGTTGTCGCTGAAGACGATCATGGACAAAGCGTCCACCGGCTCGCCGTTGAGCAGGAAGTCCAGCTTCACCAGATTGGACTGGTGCCAGTCCTCCCACTCGTAGTCGTAGCTGGCATAGCCCCGGCTGCGGCTCTTGATGGCGTCAAAGAAGTCGTAGACGATCTCGCCCAAAGGCAGCTGGTAGTGCAGGTCCACACGGGTCTCGTCCATATATTTCATGTCCACCAGCACACCCCGCTTCTGCTGGCACAGGTCCATCAGCGGGCCCACATAGTCGTTGGGGGTGTAGATGTGGGCGTTGACGAAGGGTTCCTCCGCCTTTTCGATGCGGGTGGGGTCGGGGTAGGCGGAAGGATTGTCGATGATCTCCACCGTGCCGTCGGTCAGGGTCAGGCGGTACTGGACACCGGGGGTGGTGGTGATCAGGTCCAGGTCAAATTCCCGCTCCAGCCGCTCGGTGATGATCTCCATGTGCAGCAGCCCCAGGAACCCGCACCGGAAGCCGAAGCCCAGCGCCGCGCTGGTTTCCGGCTCAAAGCTCAGGCTGGCGTCGTTGAGCTGCAGCTTTTCCAACGCGTCCTTCAGGTCGGGATAGTCGGCGCCGTCGGCGGGGTAGATGCCGCAGAACACCATGGGGGTCACCTTGCGGAAACCGGGCATGGGCTCGGCAGTGGGGTTGGCGGCCAGGGTGACGGTATCGCCCACCCGGGTATCCCGCACCGTCTTGATGCTGGCGGTCAGGTAGCCGACCTCGCCGGCTTTCAGACAGTCGCAGGGGGCCAGGGCGGTGGCGCCCATGTGGCCCACCTCCACCAGCTGGAACTGGGCGCCGGTGTGCATCAGCTTGATGGTGTCGCCCGGACGCACGGTGCCCTCGAACACCCGGATGTAGACGATGACGCCCTTGTAGCTGTCGTAGACGCTGTCAAAGATCAGGGCCTTCAGGGGGGCATTCTCGTCCCCCGTGGGGGCGGGAATGTCCTGCACCACCCGTTCCAGCACGTCCTTGATGCCGATGCCCAGCTTGGCGGACACCCGGGGGGCGTCCTCGCAGGGCAGGCCGATGATGTCCTCCACCTCCTTGGCGGCGGTGTCGGGGTCGGCGCTGGGCAGGTCGATCTTGTTCAGGATGGGCACCACTTCCAGGTTGTGGTCGATGGCCATATAGCAGTTGGCCAGGGTCTGGGCCTCCACGCCCTGGCTGGCGTCCACCACCAGCACCGCGCCCTCGCAGGCGGCCAGACTGCGGCTGACCTCGTAGGAAAAGTCCACGTGGCCCGGGGTGTCGATGAGGTTGAACATATAGGTCTTGCCGTCATCGGCCTTGTAGTGCATGGTCACGGCCCGGGCCTTGATGGTGATGCCCCGCTCCCGTTCCAGCTCCATGTCGTCCAGGATCTGGTCCTCCATGGTGCGTTTGTCCACACTGTCGGTCAGTTCCAGAATCCGGTCGGACAAGGTGCTCTTGCCGTGGTCGATGTGTGCGATGATGCAGAAATTGCGGATGGTATCCTGTGCCATTAACCTTCCTCCAAGTTGTTCCAGATGCTCACCGGTTTGCCGTCCTGCATGTACAGGCGGGGCACCCGGCGGGAAATGCCGCACACCACCTCATAGTTGATGGTGCCGGCCTTTTGCGCAATGGTATCGGCGGTGTCGGCGCCGCCGGGACCGAAGACGGTCACCTCGTCCCCCATGGCGGCTTCGGGAATATCGGTCACGTCAATGACCGTCTGGTCCATGCACACCCGCCCCAGCACCGGGGCCGGCTTGCCGTGGACCGTCATTACCCCGCCCCCGGCGCTGCCGGACAACAGACGGGGATAACCGTCGGCATAGCCCACGCTGACGGTGGCCACCCGGCGGGGTGTTTGGGCGGTGTAGGTGCGGCCGTAGCACACCGACTGCCCGCCCTCCAGGGTCTTGACCTGGGTGATGACGGTTTTCAGGGTCATCACCGGGCGCAGGGCGTCAAACTGTACCTGGGGGCTGGGGTTCAGCCCGTACAGGATGATGCCTGCCCGGGTCATCCGGGCCCGCCATTCGGGGTGGCGCAGCTGGGCGGCACTGTTGGCGCAGTGGGTGGTGCCGGTGTCCAGCCCGTCGGCCTGCAGGGCCTGCACCGTGCGGGCGAACAGGGCGTGCTGCTCGTCGGTGTAGGTCTCGTCGTCAGGCTCGGTGCTGTCCGCCACCGCAAAATGCTGGAACACCCCGGTGATGCGCAGCCCGGGCAGGGTGTAGCAGTGCTCCATCTCCTTCAGGGCTTCGTCAAAGCCGGACCGCACCGCAAAGCCGATGCGCCCCATGCCGGTGTCCACCTTCAGGTGGCAGTCCACCGTGACACCGGCCGCCACCGCCGCCTGGGAAAGGGCAGCGGCGTATTCGGTGGAAAACAGTGCCTGGGTGATCTGCTCCTTTGCCAGGTCGGCGGCAAAGGCCGGGGAGGTGTATCCCAGGATCATCACCGGGCGGGTGATGCCGTGACGGCGCAGATGCTTGGCTTCGCCCAGACAGCTCACCGCAAAGCCCGCTGCCCCGGCGGGCTCCAGGGCCCGGGCCACCGCCACCGCGCCGTGGCCGTAGGCGTCGGCCTTGACCACCGCGCACACCGGCCCGCCCACCTGGCGGCGGATATACTCATAATTGGCCCGCAGGGCGTCGAGATCGATCTCGGCCCAGCAGTGCTTTTCAAAACGGGATGTGTTCAAACCCAACCACCTCGTATCTTCGGGATGCCTGTTTCTGGCCATATACCTTACTATTATACCACACACCATCCTGTTTGAGAAGTACGCCGGCCCAGCGGAACAAAATCAAAAATGCCGTAAAAGAAAATGGAAGAAAACAAGAGAAAACAAGAGAAAACGAGAGTTACACAGGAATAAATGAAAAAACATGCCCGAAACCGTTGACTTGTCCGGCCGGGTCTGTTATAATCACTCTTGCGCTAAAAAACGTCCCAACGGACGTTCCCGATACCCCTGCGGACCAAGAAAGCCGAAGGGCGCGTGAATATACAGTATGGAGGATTCAGTATTATGAGTACTACGCTCGCTAAGCCCGCTGAGATGGCTGACCGCAAGTGGTATGTGATCGACGCCGCCGGCAAGCCCCTGGGCCGCGTCGCCGCCCAGGCTGCCGTCATTCTGCGCGGCAAGAACAAGCCCACCTTCACCCCCAACGTTGACTGCGGTGACCATGTCATCATCATCAACTGCGACGAGGCTGTCCTGACCGGCAAGAAGCTGGAGAAGAAGTTCCATCGCACCCATTCCGGCTGGATCGGCGGTCTGAAGGAGACCCAGTACAAGACCCTGATGGCCGAAGCCAGCGACAAGGCCATGACCTACGCTGTCAAGGGCATGGTGCCCTCCAACACCCTGGGCGCCAAGGCCATGACCCGCCTGCACTGCTACAAGACCGCAGAACACAACCACACCGCCCAGAAGCCTGAAGCGGTCGAATTCTAAGCAAGGAGGCAGCGAAAATGTACGAGACTAAAGAATATTTCTACGGCACCGGCCGTCGTAAGCATTCCGTTGCCCGCGTCCGCGTGTACAACGGCACCGGCAAGTTCATCATCAACGGCCGTGAGCTGGACACCTACTTCGGCCTGGACACCCTGAAGCTGCTGGCTCGCAGCCCCATGGTCCTGACCGGCACCGAAGGCCAGTTTGACGTGGTCGTCAACGTGGTCGGCGGCGGTTGCTCCGGCCAGGCCGGCGCCATCCGCCATGGCCTGTCCCGCGCCCTGCTGCAGTTCAACCCCGAGCTGCGCACCACCCTGAAGAAGGCTGGCTTCCTGACCCGCGATCCTCGTATGAAGGAACGTAAGAAGTACGGCCTCAA
>CALXHN010000013.1 GCA_944388105.1 uncultured Gemmiger sp.
TCCTGCTGCCAGCCGTCCACGATCTTCTGCTTGAAGATGCCGTACTCATACAGGATGGAATAGCCGGTGCCGGGGATGCAGTCGGTGGCCATGCCGTCCAGATAGCAGGCAGCCAGACGGCCCAGGCCGCCGTTGCCCAGGCCGGCATCCGGTTCCTGGTTGTAGATGCTGTCGATGTTGACGCCGGCCTTTTCCAGCACGGCTTCGGCGACCTTGTTCAGCCCCAGGTTGAACAGGCTGGTGCGCAGGCTGCGGCCCATCAGGAACTCCATGCAGAGGTAATAGACCTGCTTTTTGCCTTCGCCCAGGGTGCGGGCCTGGAACTTCTTCTGCTGATCGGACATGATCTGACGGACGATGGCGGCCATGCAGCGGTAGATCTGGTCCACCGAGGCCACATCGAGGGTGACGTTGCACTCGCTCATCAGGGTATCCTTGAGCAGCTTATCAAACTCTTTTTCCGTATATTTCACCAAAACGGCTCTCTCCTTTTACAGATTTTCTCGTTTTTGCCAAGCCGCACCTGCGGGGCCAAAAGCCAGCCGGCGGGCCGCATTGGGGTACTGAATCCGGGGTTTGACACTTGTTCAGCAAACCACTTGATTTTCATTATAGTAAAATTTTTCCCTTTTAGCAAGGGTTTTTGCCCCCATCGCGTGAATTTTGCATTTTTACACAAAAGGGCTTTTTCTCGGGGCGAAATTATACTATAATAGAGTATATCTGTGGATACTAGCGTAAGAGTCTGCTTTGACGGTAAAAATTTGTGCATCAAAAATTTATGTTGCAAAGGAGTTTCCATATGCCTACTTCGAAAGTACGTTTGAATATCTGCGGTTCCAGCTATGTGATTTCCACCACCGAGAGTGAAGACTATATGCAGAACCTGGCCGACCGCCTGAACCTGGACATGAACGAGCTGATGTCCTCCTCCAACACCGTGTCCATCACCACCGCTGCCGTGATGACCGCCCTGAGCTACCGCGATGAGCTGGAAAAGGCCAGCGGCAGCGCCGACAACATGCGCCGCCAGATCAAGAATTATCTGGAGGACGCGGCTTCCGCCAAGATGGCCGCCGAAGAGCTGCGCCGGGAAAACGATGCCCTGCGCAAGCAGGTGGATGATCTGCGCCGCCGCCTGAACCTGCGGGACGCCGCTCTGAACTGATGAGCCTGCCCATCCAAACGCCGCGGCCGGAGATCCTGGCCCCGGCCGGAAACGCACAGATGCTTAGCGCCGCTGTGTTCAGCGGCGCTGATGCTGTTTATCTGGGCCTGACGGGATACAACGCACGGCGCAGCGCCGGCAATTTCACGCCGGAGGAGCTTTGTGACGCCGTGCGCTTTTGTCATGCCCGTGGGGTGCGGGTCCATGTGACCCTGAACACCCTGGTGTTCGGACCGGAACTGCCCGGTCTGGCCGATGCGGTGCGCGCCGTGGCCGAAGCCGGCGCCGACGCGGTGATCGCCGACGATCTGGCGGTGGCGGCCCTGGTGAAACAGATGGCCCCCGAAGTCCATCTGCACGCCTCCACCCAGATGACCATCCACACCCCCGAGGGAGCCCGACAGATGGCCGAAATGGGCTACGACCGGGTCATTCTGGCCCGGGAGCTCTCTTTGGAGGAGATCCGGGCGGTGGTCAAGGCCAGTCCCATCGAGGTGGAGGTGTTCATCCACGGAGCCATGTGCATGGCGGTGAGCGGACAGTGCATGATGAGCGCCTTTCTGGGCGGACGCAGCGGCAACCGCGGCGCCTGCGCCGGCCCCTGCCGCCTGCCCTTTGACGCCACCCCCGGCCTGCGTCCCGGTCAGCCCGGGACGGCCTGCCATCTGAGCCTGAAGGACATGGATCTGGTGCCTTATATGGCACAGCTCATGGACGCCGGCGTGGCCAGCGTAAAAATTGAAGGCCGGCTGCGTACCCCCGAGTATGCCGCCGCGGCCGTGACCGCCTGCCGGTGCGCCCGGGAAGGCAAGGCCTACGATGAAGCCCTGCTGCGGGACATTTTCTCCCGTTCCGGCTTCACCGATGGGTATCTGGTGGGCCGCAACGGCAAGAACATGTTCGGCGTGCGCACCCAGGCAGATGCCGACGCCACCCGGGCCGCCACCCCCAAAGCCCGGGAATTGTTCCGGCGGGAACTGTCCCGGATCCCGGTGACCTTCCGTGTGGAAGTATTGCCCGACGGCATCGCCCTCACTGCCGAGGACGGGGAAGGCCGCGCTGCCCGGGCTGTGAGCCGCACCGCGCCCCAGGCCGCCCAGAAGGACCAGAGCGATGCCATCACCCGGGCTTTGTCCAAGACCGGCGGCACTCCCTTCTGTGTGGGCGAAATCAAGCTGCCCGAAGAGGCGCACACCGCCTTTTTGCCCGGAAGCGAGTGGAACGAGCTGCGCCGGGAGGTCCTGGAGCGGCTGCTGGAATTCCGCAGCGCCCCCGCCCCCAAGTCTGTGCAGCCCTGTTCCCTGCCTGTCTGGGCACCCCGCCGCCCCGGTGTACCCACCCTGGCTGCCCGGTTTGAGCGGGCGGAGCAGATCCCCGCAGATCTGACCGACAGGCTGGCTTTTCTGGTGCTGCCGGTGAGTCAGGCCGCCCAGCTGCCTGAAGCTCTGCGTTCCCGCACCCTGCTGGAACTGTCCCGGGTGTGCTTCGGCGCTGCCGAGGAGGCGGTCAAGACCGCCCTGGCCGGCTGCGAGGGACAGGGATTCCGGGGCGTGGTCCTGAACAATCCCGCCCACCTGCGGTACGCCACTTCCCTGCCCCGGTACGGCGGCATGGGCCTGAATGTGACCAACCCGGTGGCTGCCGGACGCTGGCGGGAGCTGGGGCTGCAGGGGATGCTGGTCCATCCCGAAACGCCCCTGCCCGCCATGCGGCTCCTGGACCCCGGCGTGCCCACCGCCGCCCTGTGCTACGGGCACATGCCCCTGATGCTGACCCGGGCCTGTCCCCTGCGCAACGTGCGGGACTGCAAGGGCTGTCCCCACAGCGGCAGCCTGCGGGACCGCAAGGGCCGGGATTTCCCGGTGCGGTGCTCGGCGCCGGGTATGGCCGGTATCCGCACCGTCTACAATCCGGTGCCCCTGTACATGGGCGACCGGCTGGGCGAACTGCCCGCCGATTTTGCCCTGGCCGCCTTCACACTGGAAGCCCCCGACCGGGTGCACCAGATTTTGGAGATGCTGCTGGCGGGCCGGGGATTTGACAGCGAGTTCACCCGGGGATTATACTATACTGGTTAAGCCTTTTTGAAAAAAGGAGACAATATGGAACGCAAGACCGTTAAATTCAAGCGGCTGGATCCGGCCGCCAAGGCCCCCGCCTACGCCACCGCCGGTGCGGCGGCCGCCGACCTGTGCGCTCTGCTGGACGCACCCCTGACCGTGGAACCCATGCAGCGGGTACTGGTCCCCACCGGTCTGGCCATTGAACTGCCCGGTCCCGAATGTGTGGCCCTGGTGTATGCCCGCAGCGGGCTTTCCATCAAGCACGGGCTGTGCATGGCAAACGGTGTGGGCGTGGTGGACAGCGACTACCGCGGGGAACTGAAGGTGCCCATGGTGAACCTGGGCACCGAAGCCTACACCATTGCACCCGGAGAACGGGTGGCCCAGCTGTGCATTGCCCCGGTATGGCAGGCGGACTTTGTGGCCGCCGACACCCTGGGCGACACCGCCCGCGGAGAAGGCGGCTTCGGCTCCACCGGCCGGGGCTGAGGGACGGGCCGTTTTTGGTCTGTGCCCTAGATTTCGTCAGAATTTGATCTGACAGCGCTATATAATAGCCAACGAAAGGAAACATCCCATGTCTTTGATCCTTGCCTCCGGCAGCCCCCGCCGCCGGGAACTGCTTGCCCTGATCACCAAGAATTTCACCGTCTGTGCCAGCGATGTGGATGAAAGCAAGATCGCAGCCGACTGCCCCGCTCATCTGGCCCAGGCCCTGGCCGTGGCCAAGGCCCGGGCGGTATCGGTCCAGCACCCGGAGGATATCGTTCTGGGCTGCGACACGGTGGTGGAATGCGAGGGGGAGGTCTTTGGCAAACCCCGGGACGAGGCGGATGCCGCCCGCATGCTGCGGGCCCTGTCCGGCCGCACCCATCTGGTACATACGGGTGTCTGCGTCTGCGGCAGCGGCCATGCCGCCTACTGTGTGGAAACGTCCCGCGTCCACTTTGCCCCTATTGCGGAGGAAGACCTGCTGCGCTATGTGCGCACGCCGGAACCCTATGACAAAGCCGGCGCCTATGCCATTCAGGGACACGCCGCACTGTGGTGCAGCGGCATTGAGGGATGTTATTACAACATTATGGGTCTGCCCGTCCACCGTACGGCACAGCTGCTGAGCCAGTTCATGGCGCTGTGACCGCCCTTTGTGCCGGGAACCCGGCGCAAAGGAGAGTATCATGGCAAATTTTCTGACCCGATTTTTTCACAGCATCAGCGAGGGACTGCACAACATGTTTACCAAAGATATCGGCATCGACCTGGGCACCGCCAACACCCTGGTGTACATGAAAGGCCGCGGCATCATCATGCGGGAACCCAGCGTGGTGGCGGTGGATACCCGCACCGACGAACTGCGGGTGCGCAGCGTGGGCCACGAAGCCAAGGCGGTCATCGGCCGGGCGCCGGGGTCCATTGTGGCGGTGCGCCCCCTGAAGGACGGCGTCATCGCCGACTTTGACATCACCGCCGCCATGCTCCAGAGTTTCATCCGTCAGGCCTGCGGCAAAAGCCTGTTTGCCCGTCCCCGGGTGGTCATCTGCGTGCCTTCCGGCGTGACTGAGGTGGAGCGTCGGGCCGTGCGGCAGGCTGCTGTACGGGCGGGTGCCAAACAGGTCACGGTGATCGAGGAACCCATGGCCGCCGCCATTGGTGCCGGCCTGCCTACCACCGACCCGGTGGGCAGCATGATCGTGGATATCGGCGGCGGCACTGCCGAGGTGGCGGTGATCAGTCTGTCCGGTATTGTGGCCAGCCGCAGCGTGCGCTGTGCCGGCGACGCCCTGGACCAGAGCATCATTGCCTTTATCAAGCGGAAATACAATCTGCTGGTGGGCGAACGCACCGCCGAGCAGATCAAGATGGAGATCGGCTCCGCCTGTCCCCAGGACCCCGAGACCTCCATGGAGATCAAAGGACGCAATCTGGTAGACGGTCTGCCCAAGGACATCCTGATCCGCTCCGAGGAGGTGCGGGAGGCCATGAATGAGTGCCTGCTGCGCATTGTGGACGCCATCAAGGATACCCTGGAATGCACCCCGCCGGAACTTTCCAGCGACATCATCGACCGGGGCATCATGCTCTCCGGCGGCGGTGCCCTGCTGCGCGGGCTGGACACCCTGATCCAGAACGAGACCGGCATTGAGGTGCACATTGCCGAGGCGCCCCTGGACTGTGTGGCCCTGGGCGCCGGTGCCGTGCTGGACCGTCCTTCCCTGGCCGGTCAGCGGCGGGAGGAACCCAGCTACCTGTAAAGGGTCCTTTTCCCTCCTCCAACAACAGCAAAAGAGGCTTCCCTTCAGAGGGAAGCCTCTTTTTTTATTTGGTTCTTACTGGGGAGCGGTGCGCTGTTCCGTCTCCCAGGCGCTGAGCAATGAAGCCGCCGCCTGTTCCAGATTTTCCCGGGCAGTGACCACCGCCTGGGTGTCCGCCGGAGACATGGTCTCGGCTTTCTTGCGGCGGGTCTGCTTTTCCAGCGCTTTTTCCGCGTCCTTGATGCGGCCTTTGCTCTCCCGGTCCAGGGCTTTGCCCGCCTTGCTGCCCAGCGCCATGTTCACCCGGTACAGGGCGCTTTCGGCGGCATTCAGCGCCTCCACAGCGGCCTTGCGCTCCTTGTCCTGTCCGGCGTACATGGCCGCGTCCCGCATGGCCCGCTGGATCTCCTCCTCGCTCAGGTTGGAGGTGCCGGTGATGGTGATGCTCTGCTGCTTGCCGGTGCCCAGATCCTTGGCACTGACCGTCACGATTCCATTGGCGTCGATGTCAAAAGTCACTTCGATCTGCGGCACACCGGCCCAGGCCCGCTTGATGCCTTTCAGGGTAAAGGTGCCCAGCAGCTTGTTGTCCCGGGCAAACTCCCGCTCCCCCTGCAGCACCTTGATTTCCACGGTGGACTGGAAGGGGGCGGCGGTGGTGAAGATCTTGGAAAACCGGGTGGGAATGGTGGAGTTGCGCTCGATCAGGTGGGTGGCCACACCGCCCACCGTCTCGATGGAAAGGGTCAGCGGCGTCACATCCATGAGCAGCAGGCTCTCTCCCCCGCTGGCCAGCACCTCGCCCCCCAGCCGTCCCCCCTGTACGGCAGCTCCCAGGGCCACACATTCATCCGGGTTCAGGGTCTTGGAGGGTTCCAGATCCACCATCCGCATTACCTTGGCCTGCACCGCGGGGATGCGGGTGGAACCGCCCACCAGCAGTACCTGGTCCAGGTCGTTGGCCGCCAGCCCCGCGTCCCGCAGGGCGTTTTTCACCGGCAATGCGGTCCGCTCCACCAGATCGGAGGTGAGCTCGTCGAACTTGGCCCGGGTCAGGGTACGCTGCAGATGCAGGGGGCCGGTGGCGGTGGTGGCAATGAAGGGCAGGTTGATCTCCACCTGTCGGGCGCTGGATAGTTCTTTTTTGGCCTTTTCCGATTCCTCCCGCAGGCGCTGGACCGCCACAGGGTCATTGTGCAGGTCGATGCCGTGCTCGGTGCGGAAATCTTCCATCAGCCAGTTGGCAACACGCTCATCAAAGTCGTCGCCGCCCAGATGGTTGTCGCCGCAGGTGGCCAGCACCTGCACGATGCCGTCCCCGATCTGGATCAGGGAGACATCAAAGGTCCCGCCGCCCAGGTCGTAGACCATGACGGTCTGGGCCTTGCCGTTGTCCAGCCCGTATGCCAGGGCCGCGGCCGTGGGTTCATTGATGATGCGCCGGACATTCAGGCCGGCAATGCGTCCGGCATCTTTGGTGGCCTGCCGCTGGGCATCATTGAAGTAGGCCGGCACGGTGATGACGGCCTCGGTCACCGGTTCGCCCAGATAGGCCTCGGCGTCCGCCCGCAGTTTCTGCAGGATCAGGGCGCTGATCTCCTGGGGTGTATAGCATTTTCCATCAATGGGGATGCGGACATCACTGCCCATCCTTCGCTTGACGCTGCTGACGGTACGGTCCGCATTGGTGACGGCCTGCCTCTTGGCAGGGTCCCCCACCAGGCGTTCCCCCGTTTTGGTAAAGGCCACCACCGAAGGTGTGGTGCGCTGGCCTTCCCTGTTGGGGATGACGACCGGACGGCCGCCTTCCACCACCGCCACACAGCTGTTGGTGGTGCCCAAATCAATTCCGATGATCTTGCCCATTGCGTGTAAGTTCCTTTCCGAAAAAAGCCGGCCCGCAATGCCGGTTCGGTACGGCAGCCCCGCAGACTCCGCACCCTGTTTACCCTTATTTTAGCGCGCAGGCCCTCCGAATGTGTTGCCAAATCGTAAACAGTATGCGAAAATTGCGGGACTGCGCTCTCCAGGCCCTTTGGGTTGACGATGCAGCATGGGAATGGTATATTTTGTACTATACCTTATATGGTGTACATATCAGAACAGGAGCCGTTTTTCGTGACGCAAAATTATACAAGCCGTGATATTTACAAGCAATTATACAGCGAGATCATGTCTCTGCAGCGCAAACCGGGCGCTGTGCTGCGGGAAAATGCCCTGTGCGAGGAGTTCGGCGTTTCCCGCACTCCCATCCGCAGCGTGCTCCAGGAGCTGCGCATTGCCGGCCTGATCGAGGTCACCCCCTACAAATCCACCCATGTGACCCGCCTGGATTTTGATACCATCAGCCAGCAGATCTATCTGCGGGTGGCGGTGGAGACCGCGGTGCTGCTGGACTTCTGCGCCCTGTGTACCCCGGAGCAGATGGAACAGCTGCAGGCACGCAACAACGCCCTGCGGCGGCTGGTGGCCCAGCCGGATCCCGTACCGGAGGCGTTCTATCATCTGGACAGCTGCCTGCACGAATACTGGTTCACCGCCACCGGCAAGGATCAGCTGTGGAAGCTGATCCAGACCAACCAGAACAGCTATTCCCGGTTCCGGATGCTGGATCTGGTGGAAGCCCGCAATTTCGAGGAGATCGTGCGGGAGCATGACGACCTTTTGCAGGCCATCGCCGACAAGGATGCTGACCGGGTCCGGGCGGTGTGTTCCAAGCATCTGTACGGCGGTGTGACCCGCCTGGGCCAGGAGCTGCCCACCAAATTTGCCGACTACTTTGTGCCCGGGACCCGCTGGCCGGACCCGGCACGGAAAAAAGATACGGCCAGCCAATCATAAAGGAGGGATGGATATGGGACGTTCGGCAACGGTGACCCGCCAGACCCGGGAGACCCGTGTGACCGTGACCATCGATCTGGACGGAACGGGGCGCGCCGACCTGCACACCGGCATCGGTTTTTTCGACCACATGCTGGACGGGTTTGCCCGCCACGGGCTGTTCGACCTGACCGTCAAGTGTGAGGGCGATCTGTTTGTGGACAGCCATCACACCATCGAGGACACCGGCATCACCCTGGGCATGGCCATTGCCAAGGCCCTGGGCGACAAGGCGGGGATCGTGCGGTACGGCAGCTGCATGCTGCCCATGGACGAGACCCTGGCCCTGTGCGCCGTGGACCTGGGCGGCCGGCCGTACCTGGTGTACGATGCGGCGTTTGCCGCCCAGAACTGCGGCGGCATGGACACCCAGATGGCCCGGGAGTTTTTCTATGCCGTGTCCTACACGGCAGCCATGAACCTGCACCTGAAGGTGCTGTACGGTGAAAACGACCACCACAAACTGGAGGCGCTGTTCAAGGCCTTTGCCAAGGCCCTGGACGCCGCCACCCGCCAGGATCCCCGCATTGAGGGGGTCCTTTCCACCAAGGGCAGCCTGTGACCGCCCGCCTGATGAAAGGAGCTTGCCATGTACCAGGATATGATGAACACCATCGGCTTTGTGGAAGCCGCCGACCCCGAACTGGGCGCCGCCATGCAGCGCGAACTGGGACGCCAGCGCCAGAACATTGAGCTGATTGCCAGCGAGAACATTGTCTCCCCCGCCGTCATGGCCGCCATGGGCAGTGTGCTCACCAACAAATATGCCGAGGGTTACCCCGGGCACCGCTATTACGGCGGCTGCCAGTATGTGGACGAGGTGGAGAACATCGCCATCCGCCGTGCCTGTGAGCTGTTCGGCGCCAAGTACGCCAACGTACAGCCCCATTCCGGCGCCCAGGCCAACCTGGCCGTCTACTTTGCCCTGCTCAATGTGGGGGATACCGTCATGGGCATGGATCTGTCCCAGGGCGGGCACCTGACCCACGGTTCCCCGGTGAACATGAGCGGCAAGAACTACCACTTCGTCTCCTACGGCGTCAACGAGAACGGATTCATCGACTACGATGCCCTGGCCAAGCAGGTGGCCAAGGTCCGGCCCAAGCTGCTGGTGGCCGGCGCTTCCGCCTATCCCCGGGCCATCGACTTTGAAAAGCTGGGCCAGATCGCCCACGGCTACGGCGCCATGCTCATGGTGGATATGGCCCACATCGCTGGCCTGGTGGCCGGCGGCATGCACCAGAACCCGGTTCCGTACGCCGATGTGGTGACCACCACCACCCACAAGACCCTGCGCGGTCCCCGGGGCGGCCTGATCCTGACCAACAACGAATACATTGCCAAGCGCATCAACTCCGCCATCTTCCCCGGCACCCAGGGCGGCCCGCTGGAACATGTGATCGCCGCCAAGGCGGTCTGCTTCGGGGAAGCCCTCTCCCCCGCCTTCAAGGAGTATGCCCGCAAGATCGTGGAGAACGCCGCGGCCCTGGCTGACGGCCTGACCGCCCGGGGTGTGAAGCTGGTGTCCGGCGGCACCGACAACCACCTGATGCTGGTGGACCTGAGCGAGGAAAACTGCACCGGCAAGGAGCTGGAGCACAATCTGGACGAGGTGCACATCACCGCCAACAAGAACACCGTTCCCGGTGAAAAGCGCAGTCCTTTTGTGACCAGCGGCGTTCGTCTGGGCACCCCCGCCGTGACCACCCGCGGCATGGGACCTGCGGAAATGAAGATCATTGCCGACTGCATTGCCGACTGCATCTTCGACTTCGACAACAAGAAAGAGGACGTGGCGGCACGGGTGGCTGATCTGACCGCGCGGTTCCCCCTGTATGAATAAATAAAGTGAGGCGTATACCCTTTTATGATCCGTTTTGAATGTGACTACGGCGAGGGTGCGGCCGCCCCGGTACTGGACGCACTCTGCCGCACCAATCTGGAACAGACCCCCGGCTACGGGGAGGACACCTACTGCGAACAGGCCCGGGCGCGCATCCGCACCCTGTGCGACGCTCCCGATGCCGATGTACAGTTCCTGGTGGGCGCCACCCAGGCCAATTTCACGGTAATCGATGCCGCTCTCAAGCCCTGGCAGGGGGTTCTGTGCGCGGACAGCGGGCACATCCATGTGCACGAGACCGGCGCCGTGGAGGCCACCGGCCACAAATGCCTGACCCTGCCCAACCATGACGGCAAGATCAGCGCCGCCCAGGTGCGGGCCGCCGTGGAAGCGCACCGGGCCAATCCCAGCCATGAACACGAAGTCCAACCCGGCATGGTGTACATCTCCAACCCCACCGAATGGGGCACCCTGTACTCCAAGAGCGAGCTGGCCGAGCTTTCTCAGGTCTGCCGCGACTGCGGGCTGTACCTCTTTGTGGACGGCGCCCGCATGGCCTATGGTCTGACCAGTGAGGCCAACGACCTGGCCCTGAAGGATTACGCCGCTTTGTGTGATGTCTTCTACCTGGGCGGCACCAAATGCGGGGCCCTTTTCGGCGAAGCGCTGGTGCTGGTCAATCCCGCATTGCAGAAGGATTTCCGCTATGCCATCAAACAGCACGGCGGCATGCTGGCCAAGGGCCGGCTTCTAGGTCTGCAGTTCCTGGCCCTGCTGGAAGGCGAGGGCGACGCCATGCCGTATCTGGCTCTTGCCAAAAAGGCCGACGCCCAGGCCATGCGCATCCGGGACGCCTTTACGGCCAAGGGCTGCACCATGCGGTATGACTCCCCCACCAACCAGCAGTTCCCCGTCCTGCCGGACGGCTGGCTGCAGAAGCTGAAGGAAAAGTACAGCGTCAGCGAGATGGGCAGCGTGGAGTCCGGCAAGACCCTGGTACGGTTCTGCACCAGCTGGGCAACCCGGGACGAGGATGTGGATGCCCTGCTCCGGGATATTGCCGCCCTGTAACCTTCCCATAGGTATCAAACACAAACCCCCGCCTTCCGTGGCCACGGAAGGCGGGGGTTTGTGTTGCTTGCCATATGTAAGGGGGAATGTATATGAAGCCGGTTGGGGACCGGCATTGTTGGTTGTCTGGCCTTTGCCGGATCTTTGGCCGCGATTGCGGCCGGTCCTCGCATTGGCAAAGGGCGCAGTAAGTAGGTTTCGGCACCGGGGCCGTTTGTCTTTTGTTTTTCAGTTCCTTTTGATAGTTATAAGTATACAGGGAGAATGTGGCAAACGTTTAAAAGGGGTTTGAAGAAATTGGTAACAAAATTTGAACGAATTGTGACCGACAAAATCTGCCCCATCCGAAGAAAAAGCCCGCCGCCGGCGGTCTGCCGGGGACGGGCGTTGCTGTATGGAAACGATTGCCGGTTACTTGCGCAGGCGCTTGTCACAGCGGACGGCCAGCCAGGTGCCGATGGACTGGAAGATCTGCACCATGACCACCAGCAGCACGGTGGCCACCACCATGATAAGGTACTTGTAACGGTAGTAGCCGTAGTTGATGGCGATCTGGCCCAGACCACCGCCGCCGATGATGCCGGCCATGGCCGAGTAACCCAGGATGGTGGTCATGGCGATGGTGGCGTTGGCGATCAGACTGGGCAGGCTTTCGGGGATCATCACCTTGGTGATGATCTGCATGGGAGTGGCACCCATACTCTGGGCCGCTTCGATCACGCCGCCGTCCACCTCCCGCAGGCTGGTTTCCACCAGGCGGGAGACGAAGGGGAAGGACGCAATGAACAGCGGGATGATGGAAGCCGGGGTGCCGATGGAAGTGCCCAGCACAAACATGGACAAGGGCAGCACCGCGATCATCAGGATCAAAAAGGGTACACTGCGCAGCAGGTTGATGACCGCATTGAGCAGGGTCATGAGCCAACCGGGCAGCGGCAGGACGCCGTCCTTCTCCCCTGCCACCAGCAGCACGCCCAGGGGCAGGCCCACCACCATGGCCAGCAAGGTGGAGATGGCAGTGGCGTAAAAGCTTTCCCAGGTGGCGAAAGGCAGGTTGGGCAGATTGTCCATCAGGACCTGCCATTCATCCGAAGCAAACAGAAATTCCATTATGCCTGTACCTCCTCATACGTCAGACCGGGATAGGTGCGGATATAGGCGATGGCCTTTTCGGCCTCATCAGCGTTATCGGGCAGAGCCAGGAGCATGCTGCCCAGGGTCTGGCCGTTGACGATACGGGTGTCCGCCGCCACGATGGAGACCAGGGCCCCGCACTCGATGGCCAGACTGGCCACCAGAGGCTTGTCGGTGGTCTGGGTACCGTTGAAGGCCACCCGGACCAGACGGTGACCGGCGGGCAGTTCGCCCTGGGGCGCGCCGGCCGGGAAGACCAGACGGCGGGCCGCCGGGGTCTTGGGGTTGGAGAAGATCTCCGCCACGGAGCCCTGCTCCACCACCTTGCCGGCATCCAGGATGGCCACATTCTGGCAGACCTGTTCCACCACGCTCATCTGATGGGTGATGATGACCACCGTGATGCCCAGCTCCTTGTTGATGTTCTGGATCAGCTGCAGGATGGCATGGGTGGTGTTGGGGTCCAGGGCACTGGTGGCTTCGTCGCACAGCAGGACCTTGGGGTCGGTGGCCAGGGCACGGGCGATGGCCACCCGCTGTTTCTGGCCGCCGGAAAGCTGGGCCGGGTAGCTTTCGGCCTTATCGGGCAGGCCCACCAGTTCCAGCAGTTCCCGGGCACGGGCTTCGGCCTTCTCCTTGGGAACACCGGCCAGCTCCATGGGGAAGCAGACGTTTTTCAGGCAGTTGCGCTGCATAAGCAGGTTGAACTGCTGGAAGATCATGGCGATCTCCCGCCGCGCTTCCCGCAGGCCGCGGGCATCCAGGGTCTCCATCCGGCGTCCGTTGACGATGACGCTGCCCTCGTCCGGCTTTTCCAGCATATTGATGCAGCGCACCAGGGTGGACTTGCCTGCACCGGACATACCGATGATGCCGAAGATATCCCCGTCCTGGATGGTCAGGGAGATATCCTGAAGTGCGACCAGCGTGCCCGCCTTGGTGGCAAACCGTTTGGTCAGATGTTGCAGTTCGATCATGGTTGTGATTCCTCCCACAGGGCTTGTGCCAGGGCCTACGCCCTGGGCCGCAGACAGCCGCGTTGTGTTTTCATAAAAAGGGGAACGCCGGGTACCGGGCGTTCCCGCTTTTATGCTATCATGTTTTTCAGAAAATGGCAACCACAGCGCCGTGGTAGGTATCGGTGATGTAGTCCTTGACCTTCTGGCTCTTGAGGGCGGCGATGAGGGCCTTGGTGGCGGGTGTCTCCTCGTTGCCTTCCTTCACCACCAGCACGTTGGCGTAGGTCTGGGCAGCTTCGCTGTCGGCATCCTCGGCGGCAATGGCGTCATCGGCAGAATAGAAGCCGGCTTCGGTGGCGTAGTTGCCGTTGATGACGGCCATATCCAGAGAGGCCAGCTGACGGGGCAGCTGGGCAGCCTCCATCTCCACGATGTTCAGGTTCTTGGGGTTGTCCACGATATCGTTCTTGGTGGCGGTCAGACCGGCGCCGTCCTTCAGGGTGATCAGGCCCTGGGCAGCCAGCAGCTGCAGGGCGCGGGCTTCGTTGGTGGTGTCGTTGGGCACGCCGATCTGGGCGCCGTCGGCCAGCTCATCCAGGGTCTTGGTCTTGCCCGGGTACAGGCCCAGGGGCTCGTAGTGGATGGCGGCCACACTCACCAGGTGGGTGCCGTTCTCCTCATTGAAGTTTTCCAGGTAGGGGCCGTGCTGGAAGTAGTTGGCATCCACTTCCCCGTTCTCGGTGGCCTTGTTGGGCTGGATGTAATCGGTGAATTCCACCACTTTCAGGTTGATGTCGGCTTCGGCCAGGATCTCACCCGCCACCTTCAGGATCTCGGCGTGGGGAACCGGAGAGGCAGCCACCGTGATGGTGGTGCCCTTGAGGGCCTCATAGTCCACGGTGGAGTCGAATCCATCCCCGGTCAGGGAGGTGGTTTCGGAGGTGGCGGTGTCGGAGGTGGCGGCGGTGCTGTCGGAAGCAGGCGCAGAGGTGCTTTCGGAAGCGGGTGCGCTGCCGCAGGCAGCCAGGCTCAGGGTCAGGGCGGCGGCCAGCAGGCCGGACAGAAGTTTCTTCTTTTTCATGATGTGTTCTCCTTTATAATTCTATGGATTTGCACAAAGTGCGGGGACGGGGCGTTTTTTCAGCGGCGGCACATTCGCACACCGGGCTGACGGCACTTGGGGCCGGTCTTCATAAGAGCTCCTCCTTTTTCATACAGGCAGGGACAGACAAACAAAAAAGCGGCAGGGCGCTTTCGGCGCCCTGCCGCTGCTGTTTCCTGCCTCAAGCCCCGAAAAACGGGCAAGGGGAAACATGCGCAGGTTGCCGAAGCCCACTGCACATGCACATCATCATACCATCACGGCGTTCGTTACAAGTCATGACAGCATCCCCTTTCCTGCAATTTCGGTTGGAATGCTGACAGTATACCCCCTTTGTCTGCCTGTGTCAAGCCTTTCGCCGCAAAAAAGAAGCGGGAAGCAAAGTTTTCCTATATTTTTTCTATGTTTTGCTTGCCTGAAGGCCGTAAAGTTGGTATGATAAGGGTGCTATCCTTTTGGAAGGGAGAATCCCCATGAAATTTTCGACCAAAGACCGCTATGCCCTGCGCCTGATGGTGGAACTGGCCAACCGCGGGCCGGAGGAAACCCTTTCCCTGAAAAGTGTGAGTGACAGCCAGGGCATCAGCCAGAAATATCTGGAACAGATCGTTACGCCCCTGTCGCGTGCCGGTCTGGTCAGCAGCAGCCGGGGCAGCCAGGGCGGGTACCGTCTGACCCGTCCGGCATCCGGCATCACGGCCGGGGATATCCTGCGCGCCATCGAGGGCGACCTGGTGCCCATCCCCTGTCTGGCCAGTCAGGCCGAAGTCTGTCCGCGCCGGTCCCAGTGCCATACCATCGGGTTTTGGGATGGGCTGCGTCAGGTCATCGACCAGTATGTGGACGGAATCACCCTGGAGCAGCTGTGCTCCATGAAGGCAGAAGATCTGCCCCTGCCCGATCTGGAATAAGAACCAAAAATGCCACCGGCCGGAATGGTCGGTGGCATTTTTGTATGTTCAGGCCGCGGGGGTCTGGTCAACGTTTTCGGTGGTGGTCTGATCCGCGGGGACCTGGTTTTCGGGAGACTGGTTATCCGTGTTCTGCGCGGGAGTTTCCACAGGCTGTACCGTCTCCGTCGGCGTTTGCGTCTGAGAAGAATCCGGCTGGCTGGGCTGAGAATCCGGTGTTGTGGTGCTGCTGGAAGAGTCCGGCGGTGTACTGGAACTCTGTCCGCCGGAGCTTTGATCGTTGGAAGACGGCGGTGTAGTCAACTGCGCACCACAGCGGTCACACTTGCCTTCCGCATTGGGTGCGGTATGGCCCAGCGCTGCCACATATGTGTCATTATAGTTTTGGCTGGAATCTTCGTTGCAGATATGTTTGGTGTAACCCTGTTCGGTACAGGTCGGATTCACAACTTCGGTCCGCCAGCTGTAACTGGGCGATACCACAGGCTGCTCGGTGGGAGTCTCGGTGGCCTGCGCCTCACTGGAAGAGGAGGTGCTGCTGGAAGAGGACGGCGTGGTGGTGGTCACGGTGGAAGCCGTGCTGGCGCTCACGTCCTTGTCCTCAATGTGCTTGGGCACGCTGGTCAGGGTCGGGCGGTCGTCCTCGGTGATATAGCTGTGGGTGCGGATGTATTCAAACAGCGCATCCATGGCCGTGCGGGTCAGATGGATGCCGTCGCTGGTTTCCACATAGCCGCTCTTGGCGTATCCGGTGGAAGAATCCTTCAGCACTTCGGCACTGTTGAGGAACTTCCAGTCGTTTTCCTGGCACATCTCTACGATAGCCTTGTTGTATTCGTCCACCTGGGTCTGGGTCAGGCTTTCGTTGGAATGCTGCTTGCCCAGAGGCGGAATGGAGTTGATGATGATGTCCACGCTGGGATAGGCTTCCTGCACCGCCTTGATGCCCTTTTCATAGCTTGCAATAAAATTGTCGGTGCTGTTGGAAGGGCTCAGATCGTTGGTGCCGAAGGTGATGATGACTCGCCGGGGCTGCATGATGGCCACCGCTTCGGGCATGGTCTTGTAGCCGGAAATCCCCTGGAACTTGACGCATTCATAGGTGGCCAGGGACCTCGCCGACATGCCCACAGACCCGATGGCATTATCGTAGGTGCAGTAATCGAACATGCGATACATACGCGCTGTATTGGAATCGCCCAGGAACAGGGTCTCGTCCACATACTCCTGACCGGCATCATCGCTCTGTTCCAGAATGGTGGAAGTATATTGGGCGGTGTCAATGGTATTCTGGTCCTTGTCGTAGCCCTGTTCATCCACCATTGCCTCGGTCCCCTGGCTGTCGGCGGAGTCCCCTGCCGGAAGGCTGAGCCCGTGCACAATGAGGAATGCCACCAGTGAAGTGACAAAAACCACGGCACAGCAGATGCCCAGTACAAAATACATTTTGCCCCTGGCATTGAGCCGGGACCAAAATCCCTGTTTTGTATTTCTCTTTTGTTTGCTTGACATAACGTTTCCTTCCTATGTGGGTTGGCAAAGCGCGTATGCGGCATTTCTTTTGTCGGTAACCGTTTTATTTTACACCTTTTTTCGGCAGGATGCCAGTGGTTTGCGGATTTTTACATAAATTGCACAAAAAAAGAACGTGTCTTCGCCCACAAGTATAAAAAGAGGCCGCCCGTCCGGCCGTTTCTGCGGTTGGGGACGGGCGGCCGGACGGCTGCGGGAAAGAACCGGTTACAGTTCGATCTCCTGCAGGCGCAGCAGCGCCAGGATATAGATCTTCAGCGCTTCGATAAGTTTGTCGAAGTTGGCACCCTCGTTGGCACCGTGCATGGGGCCGGCAAATTCCGGCAGGGGCAGGTCGGCGTGTTCGGGGCCGAAGCTCACCGCATAGGGGAAGTGACGGGCATAGGTGCCGCCGCCCATGGTGAAAGGCTTCTGGTTTTCCCCGGTGACCTCGTTGTAGGTGTTGATGAGGGTCTGGATGGCCGGACTGCCGGCGTCGATATAGAAGGGTACCCGGCTGGTGAGGTTTTCCAGCTTGGCGGCAGTGCCGCACACCGCCTGCATGGCGGCGGTCAGCTTGTCGGCATCGGTGTTGGTGGGATAGCGGCAGTCAAATGTCTGGCGCAGGCAGCCATCCTTGCATTCGATGGTGCCGCCGATGATGGTCAGCGGGGTGAACAGGCCGTCATCCGCCGCAATGCCCAGGGCACTGCCGTCGGTGGAGGCATGCAGCTTGGCCAGGACCTGCAGATAGGCAGTCTCGGTCTCGGAGCAGACACCGCTTTCCAGCAGGCAGCTGACAATGAGGCTGATGGCGTTGATGGTGCCTTCCGGCGTGGCGGCATGGCCGCTCTTGCCCACGGCACGGATGGTGGTCAGGCCGTTCTCCTCGGTGAAGGTCAGGCCGGCGCCTGCCTTCAGGCGGGAAGCCGGTACCGCCACCACGCAGAAAGCCCGGTCGGGCACGGCGTTGTGGGCCACACCGCCTGCAAAATCGCGGATGATGCCGCCTTCCAGCACCGGCGACACAAACTCGCCGTTGAAACCGCCCTTTTCGCCGTTGCACACCGGGAACTCGGCGTCCGGGGTGAAGCAGAAGGCAGGCTGCTCATAGTGTTCGGCGTAGTAGTCCACATCTTCCATACGGGTCTCCTCGTTCACGCCCAGCAGGGCACGCACGGGATACTTGAGCGCCACGCCGTTGTCCTTGAGGTACTTCAGGGCGTACAGGGTCAGAATGGCAGGGCCCTTGTCATCGGCCACACCGCGGCCCAGCAGCCAGCCGTCCCGCACCCGGACGGTGTAGGGGTCGGCATCCCAGCCATTGCCCTCGGGCACCACATCGCAGTGGGTGATGGTGGCCAGGTATTTCTGGCCATCGGCCACGGGGCCGGTCTCGGCCCAGCCGATGTAGCCGTCGGCATTGTGGGTGGCAAGACCCAGTTCAGCGGCAATTTCCAGCGCCTTGTCCAGGGCGGCGCGGGGTCCGGGGCCAAAGGGCGCACCGGGAGCAGGCGTGCCCTCCACGCTGGGCACAGCCACCAGACGGGTGATATCCCGCAGGATGGCGTCCCGGTTCTGTTCGGCAAAAGCATCGATCGATGCAAAACGCGGATCGTTCATGCAATATCCCTCCATGCAGACAAATGGTCCGGCCATGGCCGGGCCTTTGTGATTTATACGGCGCCATTATACCACAATTATGCGCATTTTGCACACATGCCGGGGCACCGGGCGCAATTTTTGCCCCGCGGAGGGAAAAAAGATATCCAAACCGGGAAATATCTGGTATAATAGCAAGGTCAAAACAAACCGAACATGCTAAAAGAGGTGCTTAACCATGAAAGCTGTCATCACTGTCATCGGGCGGGACACCGTGGGTGTCGTGGCCAAGGTCAGCGCTGTGTGCGCCGAGCTGAACATCAATATTGAGGACGTGACCCAGAGCATCATGCAGAACATGTTCTGCATGATCATGCTGGTCAATCTGAGCGCCTGCACCGTGGAACCCGGTGCGGTGCGCGAGCACTTTGCCGCCCTGGGTGAACAGATGGGCATGCAAGTCACCTTTACGCGTCAGGAAGTGTTTGACGCCATGCACAAGGTGTAAGGGAAAGGCGGCAGACAGATGAAAATTTTGAACAGCGGCGACATTATGGAAACCATCGAGATGCTCACCGCCGAGAATCTTGACGTGCGCACCGTCACCATGGGCATCAGCCTGTTGGACTGCATTGACCCCGACGGCAAGAAAGCCTGCGAAAAGATCTACAACAAGATCACCACCCGGGCCAGGGACCTGGTGAAGGTGGTGGACGGCATTTCGGATGAGTACGGAATTCCCATCGTGAACAAGCGCATCAGCGTGACTCCCATCGCCATGCTGCTGGGAGCTGCCCCCGACGCCGACCCGGTGGACTACGCCAAGGCCCTGGACGCCGCCGCCAAGACGGTGGGCGTCAACTTCATCGGCGGCTACGGTGCCCTGGTGCACAAGGGCTTTTCCGCCGGGGATACCCGCCTGATCAAGAGCATTCCCCGCGCCCTGGCTGAAACCGATCTGGTGTGCTCCAGCATCAATGTGGGTTCCACCAAATCCGGCATCAACATGGACGCGGTGGCCCTGATGGGGCAGGTGGTCCGGGAAACCGCCGAACTGACCAAGGACAACATGTGCATGGGTGACGCCAAGCTGGTGGTCTTCTGCAATGCGCCGGAGGACAACCCCTTCATGGCGGGCGCCTTCCACGGTCCCGGTGAGCCGGACTGTGAAATTCACGTGGGCGTTTCCGGCCCCGGTGCCGTGCGCGCCGCCCTGGCCAAGCTGCCCAAGGACGCCCCCATGGACGAAGTGGCCGAACTGGTCAAGCGCACCGCCTTCAAGATCACCCGTCTGGGCCAGCTGGTGGCCAATCTGGCCAGCGAACGCCTGGGCGTGCCCGCGGGCATCATCGACCTGTCCCTGGCCCCCACCCCGGCCATCGGCGACAGCGTGGCCAACATCCTGGAGGAGATGGGCCTGGAAAGCTGCGGCTGCTGCGGCACCACCGCCTGTCTGGCCCTGCTCAACGACGCCGTCAAGAAGGGCGGCGTCATGGCCTCCAACCATGTGGGCGGGCTGTCCGGCGCCTTTATCCCCGTCTCGGAGGATGACGGCATGATCAAAGCCGCCGAATGCGGCAGTCTGACCCTGGAAAAGCTGGAAGCCATGACCGCCGTCTGCTCGGTGGGCATCGACATGGTGGTGATCCCCGGCGACACCCCCGCCGAGGTCATCAGCGCCCTGATCGCCGACGAGGCCGCCATCGGCATGGTCAACAGCAAGACCACCGCCGTGCGCGTGATTCCCGCCATCGGCCACAAGGCCGGAGATGTGCTGGACTTCGGCGGGTTGCTGGGCCACGCCCCCATCATGCCCATCAGCAAGTTCAGCCCCGCGGTGATGATCCATCGCGGCGGACGGATCCCCGCTCCCATGCAGGCTTTGAAAAACTGATGGTATAAAGATCCCCTTTCCGGCAAAGACTAAAACCGGAAAGGGGATTTTATCATGTTTCGTTCTATGTTTTCCAAAGTACTGCTGCTGCTTTTGATCGTCGGCGGCCTGAACTGGGGCGTGTACGGCATTTGGGGCCTGAACGCCATCGGCTGGCTGCTGGGCGGCAGCCTGGGCTGGCTGGCCCGCACCATCTTCATCGTGGTGGGCGTGGCCTCCCTGGCGCTGATCCCGGCCCTGTTCTACCAGGAACCGGAAGCGCGCCGTGCCGGTCCGGAACCCCACGCGCCGTAACTGCGGCCCCACAGAAAAACCGCCCTGCGGGAAGGATCCCCGCGGGGCGGTTGCTTTTTGTCTGTCTGGGGTCACTCGATGGGCACAGCCAGACCGGCGCTGCGGCGGGAAGTGAGGCCCACGCTCATGACCAGGCCCACACTGAGGTAGACCATGACCACGCTGGACCCGCCTGCCGAGAAGAAAGGCAGGGTGACACCGATGACCGGCAGCACCTGCAGGTTCATGCCGATGTTGATGATGCACTGCCAGAACAGGGCGGCAAAGACACCGGTACAGATCAGCCGCCCCAGCAGATCCACGCTGCGGTATGCGGTGCGCAGGGTGCGGGCCATAATGCCGAAGAGCAATACCAGCACCAGGATGGCTCCCAGGAAGCCGGCGGCGTTGGCCAGATAGCTGTAGATGAAATCGTTCCAGGCGTTGGGGATGAAGATGCTCTCATCCCGGAACAGCCCCTGCCCTGTCAGCCCGCCGGTACCGATGGCCATTGCGGCCTTGTTCTGCTGGTAGGCGATATCGGACAAAGCCGGATCCTCCGGGGTGAGAACTGCCAGGATCCGCTGGAACTGATACCCTTTCAGGATGCCCGGGTTGGTGATGAGCAGGGCTGTCCCCCCGGCAATGGCTGCCGCCAGCCCGCCCAGGGCCAGAGGGATGCTTAGGCCACCCGCAAAGAGCATGACCACGCCGATGCCCGCAAAGACCAGGGCGGTGCCGTCGTCCCCCTGGATATGGATGGCCGCCACCGGCAGCGCCACATGCAGCAGCAACAGCAGCAGGTTCAGCGGACGGTTGACCTTGCCCCGCACCCGGTCCAGATGCCAGGCCAGGGTGAGGATAAAGCTGATCTTGGCCAGTTCGGCAGGCTGGAAGGTCATGCCGCCGATCTTGTACCAGCTGTAATTGGAGGTGCCGCCCGCATCATACCCGATGACCACAAATCCGGCCCGCACATTGTGCAGGAACAGGGTGGGCAGCACCATCCCCCAGGTGACCACCGCATGCAGCGGCCAGGCATGGGCCAGAGCACGGTAATCCACCGTGGAACCGATGACGGCCAGCATCACGCCCAGCAGACTGGCGATCACCTGCACCGAAGCCTTGCTGTAAGCCCCGCCAAGCTGGCTGCGTTCCACCGACATCAGCACCAGGACGCTGAGGGCGGAACACACCATGCACATGGCAAGGTACAGGGCATCGGCACGGCGCAGATACCGGCGGGCAAGGGTGAGCATAGGGAGTCTCCTTTCCGGGAAATTCGGGACGCATCCGGCCCCGCCGCCTTTTGTGCAAACGGTTCCGGTTGGGTCTATTATAGCGCAGCGGCGCAAATTGCGCCAGATACCCCCGCACGTGGGGTAAAATTTTACAAATATCCCCAAACGGTGTATAATGAATCCGTCTGAGTTTTCACCACAAGGAGTATGCGCGCCATGCAGGAATATATGACACACAGCCGCGAAGAGACCGTGGCTTTGGGGCGCCGTCTGGCCCCCACCCTGGCTCCCGGGACCCTGATCGCCTTCACCGGCGGACTGGGCGCGGGCAAGACCGCCTTCTGCCAGGGTCTGGCCGAAGGGCTGGGCTGCACCGACCCGGTGTCCAGCCCCACCTTTGCCATTGTGAACTATTACCGCGGGCCCCGGCCGCTGGCTCATTTTGATCTGTACCGCATCCATACCGAGAATGATCTGGCTTCCGCCGGGTTCTACGATTATCTGGACAGCGGGGCCATTGTGGCCGCCGAATGGAGCGAGAACTGCGCCGACATCCTGGCACTGGAACATCCCATGCGCATCCACATCGAGCGCCTGGACGACACCACCCGCCGGATCACCATTGAAGACCCGGCGTAAAGGGAGGAAACCATGAACATTCTGGCCATTGATACCGCCGGACGCACCGCCGCCGTGGCGGTGATGCGGGACGACACCCTTTTGTATGAATGCAACACCAACACCGGTCTGACCCACAGCGAGACGGTGATCCCCATGGTGGACGCCGCCCTGAAAGCCTGCGGCCTGCGCTGCAAGGACATTGACCTGTTCGGCGTGACCGCCGGACCGGGCAGCTTTACCGGGCTGCGCATCGGGCTTTCCGCCGTCAAGGGCATGGCCTTTGTGGGAGATGTGCCCTGTGCCGGGGTTTCCACCCTGGAAGCCCTGGCGTTTGGCATGAGCGGAGAAGGCACCGTGGTGGGCGCTCTGGACGCCCGCCGGGGCCAGGTCTACTGGGCCGGATTCGATCTGGCCACCCATGAGCGGCTGACCCCCGATGCCGCCGCCCCGGTGGACAGCCTGGAAAAATTTGTGGCCGACTGCAAAAAGCCGCTGATTTTTGTTGGCGACGGCGCCGGGTTGTGTTACAATAGGTTTGGAAATACCGACGGCGTGCTGGACTGCCCGGTGCCTCTGCGTGTCTTGCGCGGGGCCGGGGTGGCGCTGGCCGCCCGCCGGATGTGGGAAAATGGACTTGCCGTGCCCCCTGCCCAGCTGCTGCCGGAGTATCACCGGCTGAGTCAGGCCGAGCGGGAACGGGCCGAACGGGAAGCCCGGACACACAGCGATGTGTAAAAAAACAGAGGAGCAACAGAAAGTATGAAGGATTTCCGCACCGCCCCCGTGGCGCTGGCTGCCGATCACGGCGGCTTTGCGCTGAAAGAAGCCATCAAAGCCCATCTGGAGAGCCAGGGCATCCCTTACCGCGACTTTGGCACCCACAGCACCGAAAGCTGCGACTATCCCGATCTGGCCGCGCCGGCCTGTGACGCGGTGGTCGCCGGTGAGTGTTCCGCCGCCATCCTGTGCTGCGGCACCGGCGTGGGCATGTCCATGTGCGCCAACAAGATCCACGGCATCCGTGCCTGCTGCTGCAGCGACACCTTCAGCGCCGAATTCACCCGCCGCCACAACGACGCCAACGCCCTGTGCATGGGCGGCCGTGTGGTGGGAGAAGGTCTGGCGCTGGCCATTGTGGACATCTTCCTGAACACCCCCTTTGAGGGCGGCCGTCACACCCGCCGCGTGGAAAAGGTCATGGCCCTGGAAACGCGCTGAACCCGTACCCCGAACTGCCGGGCAGTTGAACATATCATTCACGAATAAGGAGCTACCACTATGAGCGTTGTTGAAATCGTCGATCATCCCCTGATCCAGCACAAGATCAGCCTGCTGCGTGACCGCAACACCGGCACCAAGGAATTCCGCGACCTGGTCAGCGAAGTGGCCATGCTGCTTTGCTACGAAGCCACCCGCGACCTGCCCACCGAGGAAGTGGAGGTGGAGACCCCCATCGCTCTGGCCCGCACCAAGGTTCTGGCCGGCCGCAAGCTGGCGCTGGTTCCCATTCTGCGCGCCGGTCTGGGCATGGTGGACGGCATGCTGAACCTGATCCCCGCCGCCAAGGTGGGCCACATCGGCCTGTACCGCAACGAGGAGACCCTGGAGCCGGTGGAATACTACTGCAAGCTGCCCAAGGACATTGCCGAGCGTGAAGTGCTGGTCCTGGACCCCATGCTGGCCACCGGCGGCAGCGCCAAGGACGCCATCACCCAGATCAAGAAGCGCGGCGCCAAGCACATCAAGTTCATCGGCCTGCTGGCGGCTCCCGAAGGCCTGAATGCCCTGCATGAAGCCCATCCCGACGTGGACATCTATGTGGGTGCGCTGGATGAAAAGCTCAACAGCCAGGGCTATATCGTTCCCGGCCTGGGCGACGCCGGCGACCGTATCTTCGGCACCAAGTAAGAAAACCGAATCCCACGGGCAGGACCCGTACTTTCCCGCGGTGTGCCCCGGCATGCCGCGGGTCTTTTTATCTTGCAGGCGAGGTGCGCCATGATCTATCTTTCCACTTTCCATTTTGCCACCGAAGAAGCGGAATGGCTGTTCTTTGCCGGGTTCCAGCGGACCTGCTACGATTCCTTCTACCCCTTCCAGATCTTCCCCCAGCGGGGTCTGCATGCTCTGGATCTGGCAGACATCACCATCCTGTACGGCGGCAACGGGTCGGGCAAGACCACCGCCCTGAACGTGATGGCCGAAACGCTGCACCTGCGCCGGGGCGCCCCTTTCAACGGCACCAGCTTTTTCAAGCCCTACTGTCAGCTGTGCTCCCCGCACCTGCTCCATCCCCTGCCAGACGCCAGCTGCATCCTGACCAGCGACGACGTGTTCGACACCATGCTGGACATGCGGGCCATCAACGAGGGGGTGGACCGGCGCCGGGATGAACTGCTGGCCGAGGCCAAAGAAGCCCGCAATGCCCAATTCCAGATGCACAGCCTGGAGGATTACGACCGGCTGAAACAGGTGGCCGAAGCCCGCCGCACCAGCCAGTCCCGGTATGCCCGACGGCGGGTGATGCCCAACGTGCGCACCCATTCCAACGGGGAGAGTGCCTTTCTCTTCTTCACCCAGAAGATCCGGGACGGGGCCTTGTACCTGCTGGACGAACCGGAAAACAGCCTTTCGCCCCGGCGGCAGATGGAACTGGCCCAATTCCTGCAGGAATCCGCCCGCTTTTACGGCTGCCAGTTCGTGCTGGCCACCCACTCCCCCTTCCTGCTGGCCATGCCGGGAGCGCGGGTGTATGATCTGGACAGCGACCCGGTCCGGCCCCGCCGCTGGACCGAGCTGGAAAATGTGCGGGCCTACTATGACTTTTTCAAGGAACACGAGGAGGAATTCTGATGGCTTCCAAGCTGCGGCGGCAGGGTGAGGTCCTGTCCGCCTTTGACCCCGGTGCCGAACTGCGGGACACCGAATTCATTGACTGTACGTTTGAGGGCTGCCGCTGGAACGGGGTGCGGGTGCAGAACTGCACCTTCTCCGGCTGCCGGTTCCTGCGGTGCCAGTTTTCGGCGGTGGTGTTCAGCTTCTGCCTGATGAAGGATGCGGTCATGGAAGGCTGCGCCTTCCGGGGCATCTCCTGGGGCGGTCTGCAGGGGCGCAGCGCCCTGGTGCAGCCCTTTGCCAGACTGAAAAACTGCGTGTTTCAGTACAACGAATTTTCCGGCATGGCGCTGGCCGGGTTCGATTTTTCCACCTGCCAGTTCCGGGAATGCGTGTTCGACGACTGCAAACTCACCGGGGCGGGATTCCATGGCGTCCCCCTGGGCCGCACCGCTTTTTCCCGGTGCGACCTGCAGAAAGCGGATTTCCGCATGGCGGAGGCTTACGCCATCAACCCCACTGACAACCGGATGAAGGGGGCCCGGTTCAGCTTTCCCGATGTGGTGGCTTTGCTGGACAGCAGCGGCATTCAGATTGAATAAAAAAACGGCCCGACCGGAACTGGTTATCCGGTCGGGCCGTTGTGTTGTCGGAACAAACTTATTTGGAATAATCCCGAGCGCCGTAAATGGCTGTACCGATGCGCACGATGGTGGCACCTTCCTTGATGGCGGCAATGAAGTCGCCGCTCATGCCCATGGACAGGATGGTCAGTCCCACACCGTACTGTTCCCGGGCATGGTTCAGCAGTTCCCGCATATCGGAGAAAAAGGCGCGGGTCTGGCTTTCGGTGGCATCGGCCGGGGGAATGGCCATCAGGCCCCGCAGTTCCACATGGTCCCGGGCGGTGGCCTGGTCCAGCAGGTCCCACAGCTCCTTCTCCCCTACCACGCCGCTCTTGGATGCTTCGCCGCCGATGTTCACCTCCACCAGGATCTGCTGCTTGACACCGGCAGCCTGGGCGGCATGGTCGATCTTGTCCAGCAGGCGCACACTGTCCACACTCTGGATCAGGGCTGCACGCCCCACCACCTTGTTGACCTTGTTGGTCTGCAGATGGCCGATGAAGTGGGCCAGCTTGTCCCCATAGGCACCGGCATCGTACTTTTCCACCAGTTCCTGGACATGGTTTTCGCCGAACACATCAATGGGCAGGTCGGCACTGGCACGGACTTCCTCCACCGTGCGGGTCTTGCAGGCCGCGCACAGAAGGATATCATCCGGGTAACGTCCGGCCTCCCGGGCGGCCTGGTTGATCTCTTCCCGGATGCGGGCAACGTTTTCGGCCATACGGGCCACATATTCCTGACTAAGCAACATGATCACCTTTCCTGATAAACCGCACGACAGCCGCCGATGTAAGGCGGACGGGTGCGTGCACACAAAATATTGGCACAGCCGATCTGGTTCAGGCTGAGCCGCACCGGCACCGCCACGCGGCGCAGGTGCATCCCGATGAGCGTGCCGCCGATGTCAATGCCGGCACCGGCGCGGACCTCTTCCACCAGAACGGGGTCACTGAATTTCTGCCAGCAGTTGGTGGCCCAGCTTCCGCCCGCATGAGGCTGCGGGATGGCGTTGACCTCGGTATAGCCGTACTTTTCGGCCGCTGCCCGCTCCAGGACAATGGCCCGGTTCAGATGTTCGCAGCACTGGGCCGCCAGATACAGCCCCTGCGCCTGCACCACCGGCAGAATGCCTGCCAGCACCGCGGCAGCGGCTTCCATACTGCTGTCCTTGCCAATATGGCCGCCCACGATCTCACTGCTGGAACAGCCCACCACAAAGATATCCCTCGGGCGCAGCTTGGCCGCTGCCAGCAGTTCTTCGGCAGCCTGACGGCTTTGTGCCGTGATGACGGCCGGATCAAAAGTTTGTGTCATGGTACGATCCCCCTTTGGATCCATTATACCACATAAAACCCGTATAACACAAAAGCCCGCTGGAAAGCGGGCCTTTGTGCATAGAGGGGTGGGAAAGTATATAAAGGTCAGTGAATGTCTTTGTTATGGTTATAATTATACAGTTTTCGGCTGAATTGTCAAACGAACATCTTGTAATTTTGTTTTCATTTTATTATAATTAGGCCAGAAATGCTTTACTTTATTCAGCGGCAACGGTCGAATGGAGTCGTTTTCCTCTTTTGTTGTTCTGCACAAGCATTATTTTCTTCATTTTATTTTTTTGTGCGCATTGAACAAAAAGTTGCCGTAAGGAGGTCATATATGGACGAACTGGACCGCAAAATCATCCAATTGATGCAGAAAAATGCCCGTATGCCGGTCAAGGAAATCGCCCAGCAGATCAGCCTGACCAGCCCCGCGGTATCCAGCCGTATCCATCGTCTGGAACAGGAGGGCGTCATTGGCGGATACACCGTGCTGCTGCACCGGCCGGACGAACCCAACCGGGTCCAGGCCCTGGTCTCGGTCCAGACAGCCCCTGCTGCCCGGGACGAATTTCTGGCGCTGGTGCAAAGCGAGCCGGAAGTGCTGCAGTGTTACCGGGTGACCGGTGTATATAATTTCACGGTCAAGGTCAGCTGTGCAGGCATTGAGGAGCTGGAGCACCTGCTGACCAAGCTGCAGCAGCTGGGGACCACCAACACCCAGATCATTCTGGCCACCCAGCTGGACCGTCAGCTGAATCCCTGACATCACGGATGTAACAAAAGAGGAAGGAGATCCTGTCCTGTGCTGATTTTCTGCAAGCATTGCGGGCTTTTGCTGCCCGCCCACGAGACGGTCTGTCCCCGGTGCGGCACCCCCGCGCCCCGGCCGTCCGCGCCGCCCGTCCGCACGCCCCTTTATGAGAGCGCTGCTCCCCAGCCGCCAAAGGAAGGCCCCCGCTATGATTCCCCTGCTGCGGAGCCCCGGAGTCCCATGGGTCTGGCCGGCTATTTCGGCTCCCTGATTTTGTTTGCGATCCCCCTGGTGGGCCTGATTTTCATGCTCATCTGGTCCATCAGTGACCGGGTGCGTCCCGAACGCCGCCGGCTGGCCCAGGCTTATCTGATCCGCACGGTGATCTTTTCGGCCCTGCTTCTGGTGGCGGCACTGGTTTTTTCGGCCATTATGAGCAGCGTGGCCTACCGGATGGTATATTATCCTTATTATTTCTGAGACAAGAGGTGCTTTGGTGAAAGCGAGTATCATCATTCCCAACATCAATGGAGCCGGATGGCTGCGGGATTCCATTGAGTCTGTCTGGGCACAGACCGAGCAGGACTTTGAGCTCATCATCATTGACAACGGCTCCACTGACGAGAGTCTGGAAATTGCCCGCAGTTATTGCGGCCGCCCCAACTATACCCTGATAGAAAACAAGACCAACACCGGTTTTTCTCACGCCGTGAACCAGGGCATTGCCATCGGGAAAGGCGAATACATGGTTCTGTTCAACAACGACGCTTTTGCGGAACCGGACTGGCTGGCCGAACTGATCCGCACGGCAGACGCCGATCCCCGCATCTTTGCGGTTTCCAGCCTGATGCTGCGCTACTATGAACCGGAACTGGCCGACGATGCCGGTGACTATGTGACCCTGCTGGGCTTTGCCTGCAAGCGGGGCGACGGACTGAAGGCCAGCCGGTATCAAAAGCCTTGCCGGATCTTCTCCGCCTGCGGGGGAGCGGCCCTGTACCGCAAATCCATCCTGGACAAGATCGGCGTGTTCGATGAGCTGTTCTTTGCCTATTATGAGGATGTGGATCTGAGCTGGCGCGCCAACAATTTCGGGTACAAGAATGTCTTTTGTCCCACGGCCCGCTGCCGCCACATCTGCGGAGCTTCCACCGGCGCGGTGCGCTACAATCCCTTCAAAAGCATCCAGAGCGGGCGGAACAGCATTCTGCTGCCCTACAAGAACATGCCGGCCCTGATGATCCTGCTGAACATTGTCCCCCTGGTGCTGGGATATCTTCTGAAGGTATTCATGTTCCGGCTTCGCGGCTTCGGGGGCGACTACGCCAAGGGATTTGCCGAGGCCCGGGTGGCCCTGCCCAAACTGAACAAACCGAAATTCCATTGGCGCAACCTGCCCAACTATATCTGGGTGGAGTTCAGCCTGATCGTGGGACTGTTCCGGTACATCGTGTACCGGGTGCAGCGCGCCCTGAAGATCACCTGATTTTTCCATGGAAAAGACCCGTCCCATGCAGTGTCTGCACTGCGTCGGACGGGTCTTTTTGTATGTATGAATCGGGCTCAGCGGTCGTTTTTCTCGGTGTTGCCCAGGACCAGACGGCGGAAGCCTTCGCCCTGGACCTCGTTGGCCTGAAGCATGATGGTAAAGCTGTTGGGGTCGATCTTCTTGATCTCGTGCTCGATCTCATACAGCTGCTTGCTGCTGCAGGCGCACAGCACCACATCCCGGGGATCGCCCTTGTAGCCGCCGTAGGCCTTGAGCAGGGTGGAACCGCGGTCCACGGTGCGCACGATGGCATCACTGATGGCAGGGCCGTTGTCGGTCACGATCATGGCCAGCATACAGGAATTGAAGCCGAACATCATCCAGTTGATGATGTAGGAGGTCAGGAAATTGAGGATCAGACCGTAGATGATGGTATCCACATCCCGGAAGACGATCCCGTTGGCCAGGATGACCGTAAGCGCCGCCCCGAAGGTCAGGTTGCCGAAGGGCATGTGGGGATGCTTGACCTTGATGGCCATGGTGATGAAGTCCATGCCGCCGGTGCTGGAGTTCTGCATGTAGATCAGGGCATCTCCGATGCCGCTGACAACACCGCCGCAGATGGCAGCCAGCATGCGGTCCCCGGTGTAGACCGGCAGCATGGGCAGCACCCAGTCGGAAAAGACGGCAAACATGATCATGCACCACACGCTGCGCAGGAAGAAGTCCCGTCCCAGCAATTTATAGCAGAACAGCACGATGGGGATATTGAGCAGGATGTTGGAGATACCGATGGGCATGCCGAACAGGTGGTACAGGATGGCGCCGATACCGGCCACACCGGTGATGGGCACCTGTGCGGCCACGGCAAAGCTGTACATGCCCAGGGCCGAGATAAAGCAGCCCAGTGTTTCAAGGAAGATGTGTTTCAGGCGTTTTTGGGTCATAGGGTCCTCTCTGTCTCTTTACGTTTCGTTTCGGGTCTTATTTTCTGCGGCGGCGATAGGTGCGTCCCCCGTCCTGGGCACGGCTGCGCAGGACCAGGACGGCCGCCGTCACACCGCCGACAAGCACCACACCGATGCCGATATACAGGGGCAGCATGCTGCTGGTCTGGCGCATCTCCTCCTGCTTTTCCAGGGTCTCGGGGTCAGGGGTGGGTTCCGGCGTGGGGCTGGGCGTGGGTGTGGGGGCCAGGGTCGGCGCGGGGGTGGTGTCCAGCAGACCGGCGGTGGGGTCCTGTACCGGGGCCGCCGTGGCCCGGGCCGTGGGGGCCGGGGTCGCCGTGGCCGGAGGCGCCGTGGGCGTGGGGACCGGGGTGGGGGTGGGATCATCCGGGCTGGTCACCGTGACCACCTGCGGGGTGGGCGTGGCCGCCGCCGGTGCCGGACTGGCCGTAGGCGTAGCGGCGGGCAGATCCTGCACGCAGGCCGCGGGAACGTTGGCCACCGTCACTGCGGTGGAACCGGCATCCGCCGTGCCCACAAAGGTCAGGTTGCTGAGGTAGTAGGCCGGCTCCCCTGCCGCCATGGCAAAGGTATGCGAGCCGGCCGTCAGCCCCGCAATGGTCAGGCAGCCCTGGGCATCGGTGGCCGCGGTGCGGGCCGTGCCGTCCAGCAGGAAGCTGATCTGTTTGCCGGCGTAAGCCGCACCCAGCTGCACCACCGCATCATAGGTCCCGGCACCGACCGGCAGCAGGCGTCCCACACTGCCGCCCCGGGTCAGAATGGCCGTCAGGGTCTCGGCATTCACATTCCGGGGCAGGGCGGTGATGGCGTCGGCCAGGGTCAGGGAGGCACTGCTCAGGTAATCGGTATACCCTGCCTCCGCATTCACACCGCATCGATCCAGCATGTCGGCGGGCAGGACCAGCAGCAGCGAACTCTGCTCATCCTGACCGTCCAGGCGGACGCCTTCCGCCTTTCCGGCATCGGTCAGCCAGACTTCCACAAAGCGGGCTTCGTCGTCACTGGTCTGGTAGACGCCCCGCAGGCCGCTGACCTGCCAGAATCCGCCGTAGTTTTCGCCGGTGCTGTCGTGCATGTCCTGCAGACCGAGGGTGAGGATCTCATACAGCTTTTTGGGGGAGACCTGCACCATAGCCAGAACGGTATTTTCGTCCACACAGGCAGCGGCCTGAGTGAGGCTTGTTCCCGCCGCCACATTGCCGGTCAGGCTGGCGCCGTCAACCAGTGCTGCCACCGGCAGGCCGCGCAGACCGTCCGCGACCTCGCCGGTCTGCTGCCCCAGCCATGCTGCGGCAGCGTTGGCAGCGGCGTCTGCGGCAAGGTCACCGAAGTTGGTTTCTTCCCGGTTGGCGGGACGCAGGGTTGTCCCCGCCGTCAGGTCCACGCTGGCCCACTGCTGCACCGTCACGGTGCTTTCGGCCGGCGTTTCTGCCGAGAGTGCCTGGGCGGTATCCGGCGGATAGCCCACGCCGGTCTGCACACTTCCCTGCATCCAGGAGGCGGGGAAGGAAGTCCAGGCGGTTTCCGGAGTCACCCGCAGGGGATTGGCGTTCTCCGGGGTGGCCGTTTCCGCGGTGGCGCTCTCCATGGTGGCGGCCTCGTCCGTGCCCTCTTCCTTTTCGGCGCCGGTGATCAGCCGGACAAGGTCCCCCAGCACGGGGACTTCCAGCAGGTTTTGAAACCAGCCTCCCTTGCCGCTGTCGGCGGAAGCCGCCAGCGCTGGGACCGGGGCCGCACAAAAGACGGTGGCCGCCAGCAGCAGGCTGGTCATACGCAGTTTCCAGTTGGTCATCAGGGTCCCTCCTTTGGATTTGATCTTCCTGTATAATTGAGAACGAATCTTCCCCAAAAAACAAAAAACGGGGCGCGCGCTTTGGCTCGCGCGTGCCCCGCTGTTTTATGCGGTTGTCTTGATTTTCGAGGCCTTGTAGGTGTTCATGGCCGAGGTATCCAGGTTCTGTTCCATGGCCGCACCGTCGGCGTAGAACTGGGCTTCCAGCTCCTCTTTCTTGAGCAGGCTGAGCAGGTCGTAGTTGGTCTTGAAGTTTTCCAGGGTATCGGCATCCAGAGGATTCACGTCGCACATGACGCCGATGCTCATGCCCAGGTCCACGGTGGTCCACACGCCCTTGCCGGCTGCATCCAGGGCATCGGTGAGGGTGGTGCCGTAGCTCTTCAGGGTATCGGGGGTGAGCAGCTGGCTGCCCACATAATAAGCGCCCATACCGGATTCCGGCGTGGCGCCCAGGGCTTCGATGGCCTGGGGCACATACTGGTCGGCGGCTTCATACATGGAGGTGAAGCGCTCGCTGCGGCCACTTTCGGAGGTAGCCCATTCATTCAGGGTGGCGGCGCATTCCTCCGCCAGGGCCTTGATCTGGGTGCTCTGGTCTTCGTCCGCGAAGGCATAGGAGGCGGAATCATACAGCGGCAGCTGCACCACATCCACATACCGGCATTCGTTGTTCAGGAAATCCAGGTAGTCTTCGTCGGTGACCGGGGTCTGGCCGTTCGCACCGTAAAGCAGTTCCAGGCAGGCGTCGGCCTTGGCACTGTTCAGCTCATACAGTTCCAGGGTGGCCTGACTGATGCCGTTGGCCTTGTACACATCCCCGTCGGATTCCCACATGGAGGCAGCGGTGTCGGCTGCTTCGGAGGTGGCGGCGTCTTCCAGGGTGGCGCCCAGCTCGGCAAACTTGGTCTCCACCGCCGCATAATACTGCAGGCTGCGCAGGGTCAGGCGCTGGAGGTAATCGGCGCCGTCGGTGGTGACTTCCTCATCCCCGATGGTGCCGGTGCATTCGGCCTTGAGCACCGCCTTCACGTTGTCGGCGGTCTCTCCGGTGGCCAGGTCGGCCAGGTCAGAGACGGTCTGATAGGCGTTGTACTGCGCCAGCAGGTAGATGCCGGCCGGGATCTCCACACCGCCGATGGTGCCCACCGTGGCGGGGGTGCTGATGGTGCAGCCGGTCACGCCCAGCAGCATGGCCAGGGCCAGCCCCAGGCTGAGGAATCTTGCATGTAAGGACTTCATATACGATAAACGCTCCTTTATACCTTTCGCTTGCGCTCCGCGGCGCATATATGAAGTGATTATACCGCTTTTTGGACTTCTTTGCAAGCAAAAGGGACTTTGGAACGCTCAGCTTTCACAAAAACGGCATATTCATCCCTTGGCACCGGGCAGAAGGGCTACCCCGTCCCGCAGAATGACCAGAGGGTCCTCCCCTTTCAGCACATGCAGGCTGACGTAAGGCCGGCCCACCGCACTGTACAGGACCCGGTGCGGCATGGCGTCCATCAGCGGGCCCAGCTGCGCCGGTCCCACCACATCGGAGTACAGGATCAGATCGTCGCCCTTTTGTACGATCTCCACAATGCCTGCCCGGGCAGCGGTGACGCGCACCAGCGAGACATCCACCAGGCTCTGCACGCACTTGGGCGGATCGCCGTAGCGGTCGATGAGTTCGTCCAGCACGTCCTCGGCCCCCGCGGCATCCTCGATGGCCGCAATGCGCTTGTACGCTTCGATGCGGCCTGCCGCATCGGGAATGTAGGTTTCGGGCAGGTAGGCATCGGCGGTCACATCCACCAGGCAATCGCTCTTGTCCGGTTCCGGAGGGCGCCCCTTGGCGGCGGCAATGGCCTGGTTCAGCATCTTGACATACAGTTCGTAGCCCACGGCTTCCATATGACCGTGCTGGCTGTGTCCCAGCAGGCTGCCGGCGCCCCGGATCTGCAGGTCACGCATGGCAATGCGGAAGCCGGACCCGAACGCGGTGAATTCCCGGATGGCCGAAAGGCGTTTGGCGGCGATTTCGGTCAGAACCGCATCCCGCCGGAAGGTGAAGTAGGCATACGCCTTGCGGGAGGAACGGCCCACCCGGCCGCGGATCTGGTACAGCTGGGAAAGGCCCATGCGGTCGGCATTCTCGATGACCAGGGTGTTGCAGTTGCGCACGTCCACACCGGTTTCGATGAGGGTGGTGCAGACCAGGATGTCGATCTCGTTGTCCAGCAGCTGGCGCCACACCACCGAGATCTGTTCCTCGGTCATCTTGCCGTGGGCAATGCCGATGCGGGCCCCGGGCGCCATCTTGCCCACCCGGGCGGCACATTGTTCGATGTCGTCCACCCGGTTGTGCAGATAGTAGACCTGCCCGCCCCGGGCCAGCTCCTTGCGGATGGCTTCCGAAAGGATGCCTTCGTCGTATTCCAGCACATAGGTCTCCACCGGCTGGCGCTCAATGGGCGGCTGCTCGATGGTGGACATATCCCGGATCCCGGACAAGGCCATATTCAGGGTGCGGGGAATGGGCGTAGCGGACAGGGTGAGCACGTCCACCCCCACAAAGTTTTCCTTGAGTTTTTCCTTGTGCTTGACGCCGAAACGCTGCTCTTCATCAATGATGAGCAGGCCCAGGTCCTTGAATTTCACGTCGTCGGACAGCAGGCGGTGGGTGCCCACCACAATATCCACGGTGCCGTCCCGGAGTCCCCGCAGAGTCTCCTTCTGTTCCCGGGCGCTGCGGTAGCGGGAGAGCAGGCCGATGCGGATGGGAAACGCCTCCATGCGGGCCATGGCGGTGTTGAAATGCTGCCAGGCCAGGATGGTGGTGGGGGCCAGAATGGCACATTGCTTGCCGCCCATAACGCACTTGAAGGCAGCCCGCAGGGCCACCTCGGTCTTGCCCACGCCCACGTCGCCGCAGAGCAGCCGGTCCATGGGCCAGGGCTGTTCCATATCGTGTTTGATCTCGGCGGTGCTGGTCAGCTGGTCGGGGGTCTCATCGTAGGCAAAGCGCTGTTCAAAGTCTCCCTGCCAAGTGTCGTCACAGGGGAAGGCATAGCCGTGGGCCTGCTTGCGTCGGGCATAGAGCTCAATGAGTTCTTTGGCCATGGCTTCGGTGGCGGCCCGCACCTTTTTGCGGGTCTTGGCCCATTCCCCGCCGCCCAGGCGGTTGAGCTTGACGTTTTCCGCATCGCCGGGGGCCGTATACCGGGAGAGCAGGTCCAGCTGGGTGACCGGCACATACAGGGCATCTCCCTTGGCGTACTCGATGCGCAGATAGTCCTTGATGACCCCCTGCACCTCCATGCGCCGGATGCCCGCATAGCGGCCGATGCCGTGGTTCTGGTGCACCACCAGGTCACCGGGGGTGATATCGGTGAGGCTGTCCAGCGCATCCTTGTTCCGTCGGATTTTCCGTTTTGCGGTGCCGCTCTGGCCGAAGGCACGGGCGGTCAGCAGCGCATATTTGGCAAAAGGCAGTTCACATCCGGCAGACAGCTGACCGGGCAGCACCTGCACCAGGCCGGGAGCGGCCGGGGTGTCCGGGTCGGTGGAGACCGTGCATCCCCTTCCCCGCAGGTCCTGGGCCAGACCGGCCACGGCGCGGGCGGTACCGGCCAGAACGGTGACCCCAAACCCGCGGCTGCGCAGGGGTTCCAGCTCCTCCCACAGAGCCGCCACCTCCCCGTTCCAGGAAGGCAGGTTGTGGGCGGGTGCATTGATGATCTCCTTCAGGGGCTGGTCCGGAATGCTGCGGGCAAAATTTTCGGCCAGCAGGGTGCGGCATTGTCCGGTTCTGCTCCACAGCCAGCCCGCATCGGCATACAGGTGATCCAGGCCCGCACAAAGAACGCCGTCCTCAAACAGGGCGGAAAACTCCTCGCCCCGGCGATAGTTGGCGGCGCGTTCGGCCTCCCGCACCGAGGCGGGTTCCTCCACGCAGAGCAGCGGGTCCTCAAAATAATCCAGCAGCGTGGCGGGCTGGGGATACCGCACATTCAGGTACTTGTCCATGGAGACCGGCAGGATCCCCGCATCCAGCTGGGCCAGATCGGGCGCCATGACCTGTTCCATGGCGGCGCGTTTTTTTCCGCGCTGGCGTTTCCAGTAAGCGCGCAGGGCTTCGGCCGCCTGGGCCGTGGCACCGAAAAGCACCTCCCGGGCGGGGCTGAGGTAGATCTTTTCCACCGGCTCATCCCGGCGCTGGGTGGACAGATCGAAGCTGTTCATGGTATCGATCTCATCCCCCCAGAATTCCACACGCACGGGGGATTTCATCTCGGGCGTGTACAGGTCCAGGATATCCCCGCGGATGGAAAACTGGCCCGGGCCTTCCACCCGGTCCCGGCGCACATAGCCTGCATCCAGCAGCATGGTGTTCAGTTCCTCCCGGGGAAGGGTGTCCCCGGGGCGCAGGGTGCGGGTATTGCGGCAGAAATCCTCTTTCGGGGTGGTGAACTGGGTCAGCCCCTCAACAGGCACGCAGACGGCCTGCAGGCGGCCGCCCACCAGGTCGCCCAGCACAGCCAGACGGCGGTACTCGTATTCCCGGGCGGTCCCCTCAATGGGGCGCAGCACATAGTCCCGGGCCGGGAACACCGCGGCCGGCACTCCTAGCGTGTTCAGGTCGGCGGCAAAGCGGGTGGCCTCGGCTTCGCCGGGGGTGACCACACACAGCGGGCGGTCCAGTTCCCGGGAAAGGGCCGCGTACACCTGGGCCCTGCCGGCGGCCGGCAGACCGAAAAGCGCACTGGCCCCCTTGCCGGACAGCGCATTGATGAGTTTTTTATGTTCCTGTGTTTGCTGGAAAAGTTCGTAAAACATAGAAGCAACCCATTTTCAGAAATATGAAATCCATCCTGCGGCAGATGCCGTCGATGGGCGTATACCCAAAAATCCCGGCCACCACGGCGGCGGCCAGGATCAGGAAAACAGAGTTGTATGTGCCCACGGCCCGCCTGTCAATGGTTGCAGCGGTTCTGGGCCTCGCCCAGCTTGCCATCCATGATCAGGCGGCAGGCGGTTTCAATATCAGGATAACGGTCGGTCATGGCCTTGGCCGCTTCCGGGGGAAACTTGCCCAGTACCCAGGCGGCCAGATCATATTCGGGATGGGGCTTGGCACCTACGCCGATGCGCACCCGGGGGAAGTCCTCCCCGCCCAGGCTCTGGATGATGCTCTTCAGGCCGTTATGCCCGCCGGCAGAGCCGCTGGCACGGATGCGCAGGTGACCGGGTTCCTGGGTGATGTCATCGCACAGGACGATCACATGGTCATGGGGGATCTTGTAAAACTGGGCCGCCGGGGCAATGCTCTGGCCGCTCAGGTTCATATATGTCAGAGGTTTGAGCAGCATGACCTTGTGGTCTCCCACCGTGGTCACACCGTACAGCCCCTGCCACTTGGATTTGGCAATATCGCATTTCCACTGTGCGGCCAGATAGTCCAGGGCCGCAAATCCGGCGTTGTGGCGGGTGCCTTCATATTTGGATTCCGGGTTGCCCAGACCGGCAATCAGCCAATCTGCCCCGGAAGTGTTGCTGAAAAATGACATAAAGAAGGGTTCTTCTCCTTTGGATATAATACCGTTTTTTCCGGCTGCGGTTCGCCACCACACCCGGTACGCCCCGGCGAATCCCGCCGCACGGCAACATTATAATAAGAACAGGGCGGGTTCAGCCTTTCTTTTCGGCTTCCAGCTTCTGCTTCTTGGCAATGTACTTCTGCAGCTTTCGTTCGCCCCAGGACGGCACATTGGCCTGTTTGGCGCGCTCGATACCCAGCGCGCCTTCCGGCACGTCCCTGCCGATGGTGGAACCGGCTGCCGTAAAGGCATGGTCCCCCACCGTGACCGGTGCCACCAGGTTGGTGTTGCAGCCAATAAAGCAGTAATCGCCGATGGTGGTGTGGAACTTGTCCTCGCCGTCATAGTTGCAGGTGACGGTGCCACAGCCGAAGTTGCAGTACTTGCCCACGGTGGCATCGCCGATGTAGGTCAGGTGGCTGACGGTGTTGCCCTCGGCAAAATCGGCATTCTTGGTCTCCACATAGGCTCCCAGGTGGACCCCCTCCCCTGTCCGGGTTCCGGTGCGCACATGGGTAAAGGGACCGATCTTGTTATTGGGTCCCAGGGCGCTGTCATAGCACTGGCTGGCGTTGACGGTGGAGTTCTGTCCTACCGTTGTGTTTTCCAGAAGGGTGTTGGGGCCGATGACGCAGCCAGACTCAATGACCGTGTTGCCCTGCAGGATGCAGCCGGGCAGAATGGTGACCCCGGGAGCAATGATCACCTCCGGGTCGATATATACGTCGTCGCTGATGAACTCGACGCCGTTTTCCAGGTGTTTCTGGAATGTTTCGGCAAACCGCTGCTTGGCAGCCAGATAGTTTTCTCTTGCAGAAGCCATGACAAAGGCCCTCCTTATAAATGTCGGCCATACAGGCAATCACAAACGAATCCGCCCGCAGGCGGCGCGGCGGCAGCACAATGCTCCGCGGCTTCCATTATAGCAGACGCCGCGGCAAATGAAAAGTAAGACTGACCCTCGCTTGCGGCATGGGAACAGCCCTGCGGAAAACTTTTTTCGAACTTTCCGCCCATTATAATTTACCTCATTTTTGGGCAAATTGCAAGAGAAACACGCAAAAATTTCGTCACTTTTTCAGTCAAAGCATTGCGCATTTTTTTAACAATCTACTGGTAATTCGGAGTTCGGTCTGTTATAATGGACTTTGCAATAAGTCCATGACTTTGCAGGCGTGTGCCATGGGTATGCGCCGGGAAGAAACCGTAGTACATATGGAGGTAAGATATGAGCAAGAAGTTCCTTTACCTGTTCAAAGAAGGTCATGACGCCTTCGGCGGTGACCAGACCACCATGAAGAACATTCTGGGTGGCAAGGGCGCCGGTCTGGCCGAGATGACCCACGCCGGCATGCCGGTTCCCCAGGGCTTCACCATCACCACCGAAGCCTGCACCCAGTATTATGCCGATCACCGCGAGATCAACGAAGAGATCCGCGCCGACATCTTCAAGTACATGGGTATCCTGGAAGAGCAGACCGGCAAGAAGTTCGGCGACATTGAGAACCCCCTGCTGGTTTCCGTCCGTTCCGGCGCCCGTATGTCCATGCCTGGCATGATGGACACCATCCTGAACCTGGGCCTGAACGACCAGGCTGTGGAAGGTCTGGCCAAGAAGACCGACAACCCCCGCTTCGC
>CALXHN010000014.1 GCA_944388105.1 uncultured Gemmiger sp.
GGATCCAGCATTCCGGACACGGCGCTTCTGATTCCGCTCGCTGAGCAGCTGGGCGTCACCGTAACGGAGTTGCTCTTATGCCACAGAAGCGAAACGGAAAGCCTTTCCCGGGCCGAAGCCGAACAGGCGGTACAGGCGGCCATCGGATACGAAAACAGTCCGGCAGCAAGGATCTGGCAGACCCGCAGCAAAGTGTTGATCTGGTATTTGGCTGCTCTTGTTGCGGCCGCAGCTGGCAGCATCGTCACCATAAAATGCGGTTATGGAAATTGGGATTACTTCACATATATCGGCCTGTACATTTTCTTTGGAGGCTATTTCTGTCTCTTTGCACTTCAGACGCTTCCTGAAATCTATGACAAAGCCAAAATTTCTTTCCTGAGTGATGGTATCCTGCGAATGAATGTACCCGGCGTTCATTTCAGCAATCGAAACTGGCCCCACATCCTGCGAGCTGGCCAAGCCTGGGGGATTTCTTCTCTGTTTTTGTTTCCTTGGCTGTATCTGACCTTGCGTCTGCTTTCCGTCCCAACAGCGGCCGTAATGTATATCTGCATAGGGCTCACATTGGGTGGTTTGTTTATTCCTATGTATATTGTCGGGAAAAAGTATAAATAAAAGACGCCGCCGCAGGACACTTTCTCTGCGGCGGCGTCTTCTATATAAAATTGACCGGATCTTAAATGGACCGGAATCCCTTGCCAATGATTTCGCTGCTGTTCACAATGGTAATGAACGCATGGGGGTCAGTAGCGCGCAGGAAGTTGCGCAGCATAGCTGCCTGATGACGGGTGAGCACCGTCATCAGCACATGAATCGGCTCATGGGTATAAGCACCGCTGGCCTCCTGTTCGGTAGCAGAGCGGTTGAGTTCCTTGACGATGAAATCCCGCACCGGTTCCGGATTGTGAGTCACAACCGTACACACCTTGCGCAGGTTCAAACTTTCAATGGCGCTGTCCACGATGGTCGATTTCATAATCATGCCCAAGATACAGTACAGACCTGTCTGTGGGCCATACAGATACGCGGCTACCAGCACAATGCCAAGATCGCTGACCAGAAGCGCCCGACCTATTTCCAGGCTTGTGTACTTATTCAGGATCATGGCCACAATATCGGTACCGCCGGTAGAAGCCCCGATATTAAATACAATGGCGCTTCCCACCGCAGGTAAAATCACTGCAAAGCAAAGTTCCAGAAATGTATCATTGGTCAAGGCATGCTGCAGCGGAAAAACCGCTTCACACAGACTGACAAAGAAGGAAAGGGCAAAGGAGGAATAGATTGTCCAGCCCATGGAACGAACTCCCAGGAAAACGAACCCCAATACAACAAGGACCGCATTTACAATCCACATAAAAGTGCCTACCGGGAAGGTAGGGAACAGTGTGGATAAAATGATGGAAAGCCCCGAAGTTCCACCAAAGGCAAAGTGGTTCGGTGTTTTGAAAAAATGAATGCCCGCAGCGGTTGCGAACAAACCGGTATTCAGAAGAAGAAAAAATGTGACGTTTTGTTTCGCGTTTTGAGGGCCCAGTTGTTTCTGCAGGCCTTTTATCATCGCGTTGGCATTTGCCTCCATAGTGGTAGAATCCTCTCTTTCTTACATCAAAGCGAAGGCCTGACGGCCAAGTCCTTGTAAAGAATATCCCCAGGGGGATAAAAAGTCAAGTTGAAAAAGCTTCACTCTTGCGCTTTTGCATTTTGCAGTCTCAGAAGAGTAACATTTTCATATTTGACAAGATTGTGTGGCTCTGGTATTGTTGGATTGAATCCACAAAAGTCAAAATCCGTATTTTCATGTTCAAACAGAAGGGGAATCGGAATCATGATTCACACGCTCACCTTGAATCCGGCACTGGATAAAACTGTTGTTATCCCGAATTTTCAGGTTGATACCGTCAACCGTATTGTTTCTCTGCGTCTGGATCCAGGCGGAAAAGGAATCAATGTCAGCAAAGTGATCAAAAAAATGGGAGGAACCAGCCGCGCCACCGCGTTGCTGGGCGGCAGCAGCGGGCAGCAAATTATCCAGATGCTGGAACAGCTTGGAATCCAGGTGGATTATGTAGAAATCCCCGGCCAGACGCGTACCAATCTGAAAATCATAGACCCTGTCCAGGGGACCAACACCGATATCAACGAACCCGGCCCCGAACTGTCCGCGGAACAGGCCATCTTCGTCTTTTCCCATTTTGTCCGACAACTGCACCCCAATGACATTGTAGTCCTGGCTGGCAGCGTTCCAAAAGGGGCTCAGCCGGATATCTATGCCCAATATGTCGAAAAATGCCGGGAGCTTGGCACAAAAGTATTTCTGGATGCTGATGGGGAACTTCTTGCAAAAGGCATCCGCGCCACACCCTATCTGGTAAAGCCTAACCGGGATGAGCTGAGCCGGCTCGTAAAGCGTCCTCTGCAAACGTTGGAAGAAATCAAAGCGGCTGCCTGCTCTTTGCTGCAGGATGGTATCCAGAAAGTCGTGGTCAGTCTGGGAGGGAAGGGTGCAATGTATGTCACAAAAGATACATGCCTGTATGCGCCCGCGCTCTCTGTTCCTGTAGGCAGCACTGTGGGCGCTGGCGACAGCGTAGTCGCTGCATTGGCGCTGGCGGAGGAGCAGGGACTTTCACCTGAGGACACCCTCAAACTTGCCACCGCCACCGGAGCCGCCAACGTAATGTGCAGCGGCACACAGGCGGCAGACATGGAGCAGATCCAGGTATTACTGCCAAAGGTACGTTGTCAATTGCTGTGATTTTTTATTGTTACAATTAAGTACATTTCTGGTAAAAAGAGTATCTTACAAAATTCCCGCCTGTATAGGAGAGTCGCACTCCCATCACAGGCGGGAATTTTTACTTTACTACAGCAAGAAAATTCTTATTGCACTTTTTGCCCTATGACATTCTTTTCGTAATCCTGTAGAGCTGCCAGCGCTTCAGGCGCAAGAGGGAACAGCGCAATCATATTGAATATGGTCATAAGACCGACACCGATATCGCCCAGATCCCAAACAAATTGATAGGCGGCCAGTCCGCCGACAAACAACATTACCAAGGCCAGAATCTTATACAATGTCTGGGACAGCCAGTTATCTCCGAACAGATAGGCTACATTTGATCGCGCATAAAACAGAATTCCCAGGAAGGTGGACAGACTGAACAGAAGCAGAATCACCGCGATAAAGATTACGCCAAACTCACCCAAATGATATCGCATGGCTGTCTGAAGCAGATCCATGCCTTCCAAACCGCTGGTCAGCGACTCCGGCGTAAGAAGCATGATCATCGCCGAGCAGCTGCAAATCACAATGGTATCAATAAAAACCCCCAGCGCCTGCAAAAGCCCCACTTTGGCCGGATGGCTTGCCTGCGCCGCAGCGGCCGCACAGGGGGAAGATCCGGAGCCGGCTTCGTTGGAGAACAGTCCCCGTTTGGCCCCGTTCATAATGACAACTCCGATCCCACCACTTACAACCTGGCGGAATCCAAATGCTTCGGAGAAAATACGTACAAAAACCGCCGGCAGTTGTCCGGCATTTTTCAGAATGATAAAGATTGTAATAAAGAAATAGCAGGCAGCCATAATCGGCACTATGACATCCAGTACCTTTACGGTTGCATTTTTTCGCAGAACGATAACGCCCGCCACGATCACAAGCGCGATTGCCGTATAAAGCGGCGGGATGTGGAACACATTCTGAAAGGAAGAGGTAATAGAATTGCTGGTCACCTGACTGATCCCACACCAGCACATAAGCCCTGACAGAGCAAATAAAGAGGCTATTACAGACCGCTTCTTTCGGCTTTCCTTTTTTACGAACAGATGGTGCAGATAATAGGCCGGCCCTCCGCGGTATCCACCATACAAAGGATCCTTTTCCTTATAGATTTGCGCCAGGGTAGATTCCACAAACGCTGTAGACGACCCCAGCAAAGCCAATATCCACATCCAGAACACAGCACCGGCGCCCCCGGCGGAAATAGCTGCAACCACACCTACCAGATTGCCCATGCCGACACGACAGGCAGTAGAAACAATCAGTGCCTGCACACCGGAAATTGCATCGCTGCCATCTTTTTTGTTCTTTTCCAGAGTGACTTTCATCATTTCCGGAAACAGCCTGAAAGGAAGAAAGTGTGTGCGTACCGTAAAATACAGCCCCGCCGGGACCAGGATCAGCACCAGAAGCGAAAGCCCTAACACACTGCCACCCGGCAACGGTATTTGAATCAGATCTCCCCAAAGAATATTATAGATTGCCTTAAAAAGAGCCATATCGGCAGTCCTCAAACTTTCATCAACATTCTTGTCTGCGCCTCGGGATTTTCAAGTAACCGACAAAGCAATCCTGCAAAGCTTCGTTCCGAGGCATCTTGCAAGGAAACATGCCGTTCTGTTCTTTTGTCATCGGGCAGACTTTCGGCAGCCATTTGCCCTGTTATCGAGACTTTCCTTTTTATTATACAGTATGTTCAAAAGTATGCAACCCCCTCAGCCTTTCTTTACCACTCTCTTTTGCTTACAGCGCAGTGAAGTACTTCTTTGCTTTCCGGCAAAAATTCTTGTATAAAATTCTGGGCTTGTTGATCATCCGAAAGAAGCACGACAAAAATATCAGCAAATACTTCTGTCTGCCGTTTTTCAAGACCGGACATATAGTTTTCGTCATGCCGCCAGTAGGGAACACCGGAAGCGTTATAACTGGCAATCAGCGTGTTGGTCATGGCTGTGTCCTGATAAAAAACGGAAAAGAGAATATCGCTGATTGCCAGATTGCGGTAAGTCTCGGCTTCAAACAAATCTTGTGCCTGAAAGGATTCCTGCATGCGTGCACAATCCAGGGCATATGCTTGAGAAAAGGTCTCTCCCCGGGAAAAATACCCTGATTCTTCACCATTCAAGTATCGATCCAGTGCATGTCCGAATTCATGCACGGCTTCCGCCGAATCCGCCAGCAGCGCTTTCTCTGTCAAATACACAATATTTTCCTGGGGATTGTAGCGGCTTGAATCTCCATTTTCGATAAAGCACACGCCGGTATTGTTCTTCACAAAAGCGTAAGCCTGCCTGCACAGTGGGTCGCTGTCCGGACCTGCATAAGCAACCTTATAGGGGCTTATAGAGGTGAAGCCCGCCAGCAGGGCAGAAGCAACCGCCCCACTGTTGCGATGTGTATAAAGATAGAGATAAAAGCTTCCGGTGACAGCTGCTGCCAAAAATAGAAGCAGCAAAAATAGTCTGGCAACACGTTTCATTTCGGAACTCCCTGTGGAAAAAGCCGTAAAACAAACTCCTGGGTAGTGTGCCGGATTCAGGTTTGTTTATTCTTGTTTGCTATCGCAGTCTATGCCTGCCAGAATCGGGATGTACAGCTCTTTGAGAACCAGGTTCTATGTGGTCTGCCCCTATCATACAGTGATGGTGTGAGGTGAAAGGAATGGACGAGTATTATACTGTTATCCAAGGGCTGCCCGCTGAGATAAAGACCGAACTGATGCGGCTTCCGTCAGCCAAAGCCAGGACTGTGCAAGAAATACGTCTTCGTCTCAACCAGCCGCTTCAGTTTACCATCGGCGGCCGACTGGTTCCGGCGTATCTTTTTCTTCCGCAGGCCACTGTACTCCGCCGGCTTACACCGGGCATCTTGCAGCAGTGCTTTCTTGCCTTGTGCGGCCACAGTGCATACGCATATGAGAAGGAACTGTCCTGCGGATATTTCACCACCGACACCGGAAGCCGCGTGGGCGTGGCCGGTCTGTGTGCGCAGGACGGATTTGCCGTTGTACGGGCTCTCAACCTTCGGGTAGCACGATGGGTGACCTGTCCGCTCCCATCCCGTGTCCAACAGGCCGTCCAACGGCTGGAGGGCGGTATCCTGGTAGCCGGTGTCCCCGGAAGCGGGAAAACCACATTTTTGCGCAGCCTTATCATGGAGCTGACAAGATGGGATCGCATTTTTTGTGTGGTGGACGAGCGGGGAGAGCTGGTTCCGCAAAGTTTCACCCATGAGGCAGACGCGCCAGACCTGAATTGTGACGTATATACACGGGTGGACCGCGCAGCCGGAATCAACATGGCTCTGCGCTGCATGAACCCGCAGGCCATTGTATGCGATGAGCTGGGAACAGCGGCTGATGCATCTGCCTTGGAAGCAGGTCTTGCTTCCGGCGTCGTCTTCCTGGCCTCGGTCCATTGCGACACGCCGGAACATCTGTACCAAAAACCTCAGCTGGCCCGCCTGCTCAAAACCGGAGCTTTTTCTCTGGCAGTCTTTTTATCTGGCCGGGACAAGCCGGGTCAGGTAACGCGTATGGTGAATTTGTCATGACAAATCTTTTCTTAAAGTTTCTGGGCGGCGGGTTGCTGATCTTGTGCGGCGGTGGAATAGGCTGGACCTCCGCCTGCAGAAAAAAGGAAGCCGCGCATGAAATTTCCGCTTTTGAGCGCTTTCTTCAATATGTATTGGAATCTATCCGCTTCCGAAGTCTACCGGGAGCAGTTGTCCTGCATATGGCGTCACAGCGTACTGATTTTGCCGCCTTTTGTGCCGGCCCTGTCTCCACTTTTTCTCAGGTCAGGCCTCCTGATTGTCTGGATCAGGACCTTACAAGGGAACTTCGTGACGGGCTGCGGACGTTGGAGACTGCCCCGCACCAAAACGCATGTGATACCCTGGCCCACATGAATGAGATGTGCCGTCATGCCGGCCAGCAGGCACAGGACGCCGCCGATCGCGCTCTGCGCCTTTACCCTCGCATGGGTGCTTGTCTGGGGATGCTGGCTGCCATTGTCCTGGCTTGACCGCCCAGGCCGTACTTACTATGGAGGAACTCCCCAAAATGGATATTGATCTGGTTTTCAAGATCGCAGCAATCGGCATCATTGTGGCGGTGCTGAACCAGCTGCTGATCCGTTCCGGACGGGAAGATCAGGCCATGATGACAACTCTGGCCGGTCTGATCGTGGTACTTACCATGTTGGTGCGGCAGATCAGTGACTTGTTTGTGCTGATCAAGGCACTGTTCGATTTGTGATATGAGCTATGCTGATCATAAAAATTGCAGCGCTGGTCCTGGCCGGCGGGCTGCTGGTCCTGACGCTGAAAAAGGAACAGCCGGCCTTCGCTTTTTTGCTCTCCGTCTGCGGTGCCGGCGCCGTTCTTGTCCTTGCCTTCCGCCAGATCGAACCTCTTCTTGCATTCATCGAGACGCTCACGGCCTATACCGTTTTGTCGGACGGCCAAAATTTCGGATGCGTGCTGCAGGTACTGGGTATTGCTCTTGTAGCTCAATTCGCTGCGGATTTATGTCGGGAATCCGGAATGAATGCTGCAGCCAGCGCCGTGGAGTTATCCGGACGCATGCTGGCCATGCTGCAGGCACTCCCGCTGCTGCAAAGCTTAGTCGGTTCTTTGTCCTCTTTTCTGGGATAACGTTGGTTGCCCTGCTGATATCTCCGGAAATTTTGGCGGCAGAAGCACCAGGGAATCCCGTAGATTACGCGGATCAGGCGCGGGACACGCTTTCTCAGGTACTTCAATGGAACCTTTCTTCCCTCTGGGAAATGCTCGCAAATGCCGCGCAGAACGCTTTTGGCGCCCCTGTAAGGCTGGCGGTCCAGTCCATAACCTTCTTGTTGCTTTCCTGTGCCGCCAGCTTTCTGGTCACCCAAGGGGGCTGGAAAAAATGTATAGATGCCGTTTCTGTATTGGGGTTCGGTGCCATCAGTCTGGCAGGCATGATGGATCTTGTCTCCCTTGTGGGGCAAACATCACAGGAATGTCAGACCTATCTGATCGGCTTTATCCCTGTCTATAGCGCGGCAGCCATTGCAGGCGGGCAGACCGGAGGCGCTGCCGTGTACAGCACAATGTTTTATGCCATGTCCGGTTTCCTTTCAGGCGCCATTCGTTCCGTGCTGATGCCGGTGATGCAAATATATTTCTGCTTTGGCATTTCTGCTGCCGTCTGGGGCAACACGGGAATCGCCGAGGCCGCTTCACTGTTTGCCAAATGCCTTTCCTGGCTGTTGAAATTATGTGCCGCTTTGTTCAGTTTTGTGCTTGGAATGCAGAATATTCTGGCCGGCAGTGTGGATAATGCTGCCATCCGAATGGGACGCGGCGTTCTGAGCGGGGCTATCCCGGTAGTTGGTGATGCAGCCGCGGCTGCCTTGACAGGCGCGATCAGTGCCGTACAGATGCTGAAGGGGTCCCTGGCCCTGACCGCCGTTCTGGCTCTGACTGGATTGTTTCTGCCGGTATTTTTGCGCTGCCTTCTCTTTTATCTGAGCTTTTCTTTGGCCGGAATCGTTGCCGCCGGAAGCGGACAACAGCAATGCTGGCAGATCTGCCGCAGTTTTGCCCAGGGTGCCAGACTCTGCGGTTCTATCCTGACTCTTTACTTTTTTATGGTGTTTCTGTCCACTGCACTGCTTCTGCTCACGGGAACGGGGGGATAAACGATATGCAGACGCTCCGTCATATGGCTTTGGGAATCTGTCTGCTTTGTGCCGCAGCAGGTATGATCCGTATTTTTTGGCCGGACAATCAGTTCAAGCCGGTCATAAATACCGTTTTATTGCTATATATTCTAACGTCGGTACTGCAAGCCGGAACCGGAACAGATTGGGGGGCTGTTGCAGACGGAATCAGTGATTTTAGCAGTCCGCAAGTCTCACCGGCAGATATCACCGCTTATCAGGAGCAACTGGGGCGCGACGTATCTGTTCAGGCATTGAAAGACCTGTTTCTGCAAAAGGGAATCGGCGCCGGCTTTGAATGGGAAAACGACACGCTGCATATAAAATTGCGCGAAGAAACAGACCTTTCTGCCGCTCAGGAGCTGCTGAAGGAAAACAGCGGCGCACTGGCATATGTGCTTGAGACGGAAGGGGGACGCTAAAATGCCGGCTTTCTGGAAAGAAACCATTGGACACGGGCTGGACCTTTTGCGGAATCAGCTGCACGGAGAACGTACCCGCCTGAACTTACTGGTAGCAGCCGGCCTGATCGGCATGGTTTTGCTGTGTCTGTCGGAATGGATTGCCACCCCTTCCAAGGCGGAGGCTTCTCTGGCACAAGACCAGGCTGCAGAACAGGAAGATTGGGCCGGATATGCCGCCGAGCTGGAGCAGCGCCTGAAAGGGTTGATTGAAACGGTGGAGGGAGCGGGGGAATGCAACGTCATGGTAACGCTCGCCGCCAGCGAACAAACCGTTTACGCCACCGATACCGAACAGGGAGAGACCACCAGCCGCAGCGAGCACGTGCTGCTGGGTGAGGAAGCCCTCATAGAAAGCATTACCTGTCCCGCCATCCAGGGTGTTGCCATTGTCTGCGAAGGCGGAGACGACATTCACGTCCAAAATACTGTTACTGAACTGGTCCGGGCATTGACCGGGATCGGGGCAAATCATATCACCGTCACAAAAATGGTCACAGCGCAATAAAGGAGGCAATGTATGATGAAACTGCAACACAAAGGCCGCGGCGTGACCCTGGCCACGCTGGTGCTCGCTTTGGGGGCGGCTGTTTATATGAACTGGAATTTTGCCAAAAGCGCGCCTCAGGCTGTGAGCACTGAATCGGAAGCAGCGGCGGTTTCGGCCCAGGCTGATACCACCGCGGTATATGACCCTTTGACCGATGAACTGCCTGCCGAAGAGACCGCCAACAAAAACTACGGGGAAGCCCAGCTGGTCAGCGCCAGTCAGGACACCGGCACCGAATTTTTCGACACCGCCCGCATGGCCCGGACCAAAGCCCGTGATGAGGCGCTGGATTCCATTCAGAAAACGCTGAAGAATACCAGTCTCAGTGAAGAAGAAAAGGAAAAACTCACCGAAGAACTGGAAATGCAGGTCAGCAACATTACTTCCGAAACCAGTCTGGAGAGCAAAATCAAGGCCAAAGGATTTGCCGACTGCGTTGTGACGCTTGGAGTCGGCCGCGCCGATGTAACCGTCATGACCGAAAACGATGCCCTGACCGCCGATGAGGTGACGCAGATCCGGGATGTACTGCTGACCAGCTGCAAAGACCTGACAGCGCAGGACATCACCATCACCGAAGTGAAGTAAAAGGCTGCCCGATATTTACAAAAAAAGTTTTCTATGGTATAGTATGTTTAATTAAACAATGAATATCGGAGCATGTTCCAAACGCTCCGCATAACAGGAGGTAAGACCCATGGATGTGCGCAATACCGTGGCGGGCAGCCTGCAGATATCGACCGATGTAATTGCCAAAATCGCCAGCGTTGCTGCACTGGAAGTGGACGGCGTGGATTCCGTTTCTTCCGGCAATATGCAGAGTGTGCGCGGGCTTCTGAGCAAGACCAGCCTGCACAAGCCCGTTTCTGTCGAGATGGAAGATGGTGTTGCCATGGTCACCCTGCACATCATTGCCAAGTATGGCTGCAAGATCATGTCCGTGAGCAAAAAGGTGCAGGAAAACGTCAAGCAGACCATCCAGAATATGTGCGGCATCACGGTGTCCCGCGTGGACGTGATCGTCTGCGGTCTGGCTGAAGAGGCCGAAGCCTGAACTCTGCCCGGGTAACCGATAAAATCAAAACGGAAAGTTAGGAAACAGAAAACATGACCCAACAATCATTGACCCGACGCGAATCCCGCGAAAACGCCTTCCTGGCCGCTTTTGCCGCCACTTTTCACATTGACCTTCTGCAGGAGACTCTGCAGGCCGGCGGAGAAAGTGGTGAATTGACAATGGACGATTTTTCCAAGCGTCTGTTGAACGATTGGTCTGCTCACAGCGATGAAATCGATGAGATGATCGCTTCCCATCTGAAAGGCTGGACCTTGTCTCGTCTGCCGCGTGTCAGCCTGACCGCCATGCGTATTTGTTTGGCCGAGATGCTGTATGGTGAGGAAAAGAAGCCCGCCGTCGCTATCAATGAAGCCGTGGAACTTGTCAAGAAATATGGTGCCGATAATGACCATCAGTTTGTCAACGGTCTGCTGGGGTCCGTTGCACGGGAAAAGGGTCTGGCGCCGGAATCCGAAGGCGAAACATGCTGATTCTCGGGTTTGATACAAGCAACTATGCAACCTCTCTGGCAGTTTTCAATGCAACAGCCGGAGAGGTTGTTTGTGATTGCAAGCGCTTTTTGCCGGTAAAAAGCGGGCAATTGGGTCTGCGTCAAAGCGATGCAGTGTTTCATCACACCGCCGCCCTGCCCCAGCTGATGCAGACGATAGCCGACAAGGTAGATCTGACACAGATCGGCGCGGTAGGTGTCTCTGCCCGTCCCCGTGATGCGGAAGGCTCCTATATGCCTTGTTTTCTGGCAGGTGTCAGTGCAGCCACGTCTTTTGCCTTGGCCCGCGGTATCCCGCTGGTACAAACCACCCATCAGCAAGGCCATGCGGCAGCGGCTATGTTTGCGGCTGCCGGCCCGGAACTGTTTGGGCAGGAGTTGCTGATCTTTCACGTCTCCGGTGGGACCACTGACCTCCTGCACTGCGATGCGGCAGGCCATTTGGAATGTCTTGGCACATCCAACGATCTGTACGCGGGGCAGGCGGTAGACCGCCTGGGTGTGCGGCTGGGATATGGATTTCCAGCTGGCGCGCAGGTCAGTGAATTGGCTGCGCAGTGTTCCGAGAATATCCGCCCGAAATTCAGTGTACAGGGAATGAACTGCAGTCTGTCCGGTCTGCAAAATCAATGTGAACGTTTGCTGGCCGAGGGCCGTCCCGCTGAATACGTCTGCAAGTACTGCCTGTTGTGCATTGCCGAGACCCTTCGCCGTATGTGCATGGCAGCCAGGGCGCAGTATCCAGATCTGCCGGTGGTATTTGCCGGAGGTGTGATGAGCAGCGACCTTGTCCGCCAGTATATAACCCATCGGATTCCGCATGCGTATTTCGTCCCGGGCAAGTTTGCCTCCGACAATGCCATCGGCGTATCGATTTTGGCTGCCAGGGAGGTGGGGGCATGGCCGAATACATCCGTGTAAGTGCCCTGAATGCTCTGGCCCGCCGGGTGCTGGAAACCTGCGATCCGCTGAACAATCTGATTGTCTGCGGCGAAATCTCCAATTTCACCCGGCACAGCAAAAGCGGCCATCTTTATTTTACTTTGAAGGATGAGCAGTCCAGTGTAAAGACTGTTATGTTCCGGGACAAGGCCCGCCTTTTGGGATTTGCTCCACAGAATGGAATGCTGGTTCTGGTATATGGTCGTGCCACTTTGTATGAGCGGGACGGTGCCTTTCAGGTTTATGCCGAGTATATGCGCCCCTTCGGAGCGGGGGCGGCACAAATGGCTTTCGATGCATTGCGCAAGAAGCTGGAAGCGGAAGGTCTGTTTGATCCTGCGCGGAAGCGTCCGTTGCCGCCCATGCCTCGCTGCATCGGAGTGGTCACCTCCAAGACCGGCGCTGCCTTGCAGGATGTCTGTCACGTGATCGGTCGGCGCTGGCCGCTGACAAAGCTGTTGCTGGCCCCCGTCAATGTTCAGGGGCTGGAGGCCGAACAGAGCATTCTGGACGGTATTCATGCTTTGGATGCCGACACACGTCCCGACCTGATTCTGGTAACCCGGGGCGGCGGGAGCAAGGAGGACCTGTGGGTATTTAACAGCGAACGAATCGCCCGTGCTGTCAGCCAATGCCGCAAGCCCGTTGTTTCTGCCGTGGGACACGAAATTGACTACACCATCCTGGACTATGTGGCTGATCTTCGGGCCCCAACCCCGTCGGCCGCGGCGGAAGTCTGTGTGCCGGATATCCGCCAGGTTCGACAGAATTTATTCATTCTTAGACAAAATATTCAAAAAAATATGCAGTCACGCCTCCAAATGTGTTATAATAATCTTAATGTCTTGGCCCCTCAGCGTGCGCTGGCGGCGCAAAAGGCAGCGTTGGAGGGACGCGCAAAGGCTCTGCAAGATGTGGCAGAGGCCGTAAAAAGCGCAAATATCACCCAGATGCGTCAAAAAGATCTCGCCTTGCGCACAGCCGCAGCAATGGCGGAGTCCCTGAGTCCATATGGTGTTTTGGCCCGTGGTTATACGATTGTCCGCGACAAAAGCGGTCACTGCCGTTCTGTAGGGCAATTGAAATCTGGCCAGTGCATCACCATACAAGGCGCAGATGCCGCAGCCAGCTGTACCGTCAATCAAGTTGATTCCTTTTCCCCGGAGGAGACCTCATGAGAACACCCAAAAATTTTGAGGATGGGCTTGCCCGCCTTCAGGAGATTCTGCGCCAGATGCAGGATGAAACAACTACCCTGGATAAATCCGTCAAACTGTACGCCGAAGCTGCTCAGCTGATTGCGTACTGCAACAACACATTGGATCAGGCAAAGCTGCAGATTGAAGAGATTGATGCAGCGTCTGCCAAAGAAACCGCAGGAGAGTGAGCAATATGCAGAGTACCGACTATCAGGCACAGTATCAGGCATATACCACTGCGGTGGAGCAGCGCCTGCACGTGCTGTGTGACCAGTATCTACCGGAGAAGGCCCGTATTGGTCAGGCTGCCCGCTACAGCTTGCTGGGGGGCGGCAAACGTGTGCGCGCGGTCCTTACGCTGGCGTCCTGTGCTGTTGCCGGCAAGGATCCGATGCTCGCCTTGGACTACGCCTGCGCACTGGAAATGCTGCACTGTTATTCTCTCATCCATGACGACCTGCCTTGCATGGACAATGATGACACCCGCCGGGGGCGTCCGAGCTGCCATTGCCAGTTCGATGAAGCCACCGCGTTGTTGGCTGCTGACGCTCTTGTGACCGCCGCTTTTGAGGTCATTGCCAACGCGGATCTCTGTGCTGAGAGTCGTGTCCGGGCGGCAGCTTGCCTTGCTGCAGGCGGCGGCGCACGCGGCATGCTGTACGGTCAGGAACTGGACAAGAAGTATGAGCATGAGCGGGCCGGAGAAGAGGAGCTTCTGGCTTTGCATCGCCATAAAACCGGTGCCTTGATTGTGGCCGCAGCCGAGCTGGGATGCATTGCGGCGGATGCTGGACCGGAGGTGTGCCATGCCTTGACCCGGTATGCGGCCAGTGTGGGCCTTGTGTTCCAGATTGTAGATGATATTCTGGATGTAACATCCACCACAGAAGAGCTGGGCAAGCCCGTCGGCAGTGATGAAGCCAACGACAAAACCACTTTTGTCACGCTGTACGGCTTGGGCGGCGCACAGGAACTGGCAAGACAAAACAACGAAGAATCGCTGCAGGCGTTGGACACACTGGGGGCTGATGCCTGGTTTCTGCGTGAACTGGCGCAGCAGCTTTTGCAGCGTAGAAAATAAGGCGGCCTGACCGGGCCCGCCGACGCCGTAAGGAGTTGGAACCGTATGACTTTATTGAGAGAGGCTCTGAGCTGGAACTACGTACTTGTAACCGCATTGCTCAGTTCCTTTTCCGCCCAGATGATCAAGGTGATTCTGAACCTGATCATTGTGGGCAAGTTTATACCGGAACGCATGTGGGGTGCCGGCGGCATGCCCAGCGCCCATTCCGCTACCGTTTGTGCCATGGTTGTGGCTACCGGCCGGTACTGTGGCATTCACTCGACCCTTTTTGCCATCGCGTTGATCGTATCCATCATCGTCATGTACGACGCCATGGGGGTGCGGCGCGAAACAGGGGAGCAGGCCAAGGTCCTGAACCATCTTCTCAGTGAATGGATGGACCAGGAATCCGAAATCTGGCCGATTCTGGGTCATAAAAAGCTCAAGGAAATGGTGGGCCACACCCCCATCCAGGTCGTGACAGGGGCTGTTTTTGGTTGCCTGATCGGTTTTGTCATGCCCATGGTGTAACGAGGTGTACGATGATGAAATATCCTTTGCTGGATCAAATCAAGCAAACAGGGGATGTCAAAAAACTGGCAGCGCAGGATTTGCCTGCACTGTGCACCGATATCCGCAACTTTTTGATTGAGAGCGTATCCGCCACCGGCGGTCATCTTTCGTCCAACCTGGGTGTGGTGGAATTGACGGTGGCATTGCATCGCGTTCTCACCTTGCCCCGGGACAAGATTCTCTTTGACGTAGGGCACCAATGCTACACTCATAAACTTCTTACCGGTCGCCGCGCCGGCTTTGCCGAACTGCGCCAGAAGGATGGACTTTCCGGCTTTCCCAGTCCAAAAGAAAGCATTTGCGATACCTTTGTTGCCGGACATGGCAGTACGGCGCTTTCCACGGCCATCGGTGTGGCGCGCGCCAAAAAGATCAAAGGAGAGCCCGGAAAAGTCATTGCCATTATCGGCGACGGTGCTTTTACCGGCGGTATGGTCTATGAGGGCATGAACAATGTAAGCATGCTCAACAACCTGATCGTGGTACTCAACGATAACAAGATGTCCATCTCCAAGAATGTCGGACAAATGGCCAATTATCTGACCAAACTGCGCACCGACCCCAAATATTTTCATGCCAAAGCCCAGATGGAAAACATGCTGGAAGGAATCCCTGTGGTGGGCAGCGGTGTGGTCAAGGCTTTGCAAGGCGGCAAACAGCTGATTCGCCGCGGCATCTACCATTCTACAATGTTTGAGGAAATGGGCTTTCAGTATGTCGGTCCGGTGGACGGACATGACGTGCTGGAACTGACCCGCCTGTTCGGCAACCTGCAGGAGCAGTATGCCCCGGTCTTTCTGCATGTGGTGACCCAGAAAGGGAAAGGCCTGAAACCGGCGGAGGATAATCCCGGCGAGTTTCACAGTGTTTCTGCTTTTGATCTGAATCATCTGACCAACCCGGAAATGTCGCCCAGCGACTCTTTTTCCACCTGTTTCGGTACTGAATTGAGCCGGCTTGCCAATGAGGAAACCCGGCTGTGCGCCATTACAGCAGCCATGAAGTACGGCACCGGTCTGAACTTTTTCAAAAAGGCCCATCCGGACCGTTTCTTTGACGTGGGTATGGCAGAGGAGCATGCCGTGACTTTTGCGGCAGGACTTGCCAGCCAGGGCTTGCTGCCGGTTGTGGCCATCTATTCCACCTTCTTCCAGCGCGCTTACGACCAGATGATCCATGATGTGAGTCTGATGCGTCTGAATGTGCTGTTTGCTGTGGACCGCGCCGGATTGGTTCCTGGCGACGGCGAGACCCATCAGGGCATCTACGACCCCGGTTACTTCAGCCAGATCGGTATCCCCACTTACTCGCCTGCGAACTATGCAGAGCTGCGTTTCTGGCTGGATAAACTGGTGCATGAACCTCGCGGCCCGCGGGCCATACGTTATGCCCGCGGCAAGGAAAGCCCTGCTTTGGCATCCCTTGCCTGCAGTGGCCATCCCTTTGATTTCATTCACACATCTCCCGATGCGCATATCGTTCTGGTAAGCTACGGCTCCGAGAGCGAGGAGATCCTGGCAGCCGCTGACCTGCTGGCACAGCAGGGAATCTCCGCAGACTGCTGCAAGTTGGTCCAGATCCATCCGCTGCCTCAGGGACTTTGCGAAGCGCTGCAAAAGTATGATACCATCCTGTTTGCCGAGGAAGCCGTACTGACCGGCGGCATCGGCCAGCAGCTCTCTTTCGCCATGCAGCAGCTCAGCTGGACAGGCCGGTTCCTGGTCCATGCAGTCGATAATACCCATCTGCTGCACGCCAATGTGCCACAGCTTCGCCGTGACCAGGCGTTGGATGCGGCATCGCTGGTATATGCGATCCAACAGGCAGGAAAGGCGGTACAAGATTGAAAATTCGTCTCGATCAATATCTTTGCCAAAATGGCTACGCCCAAAGTCGTGAACGGGCCAAGGCGCTCATCATGTCCGGCATCGTTTTTGTGAATGAACAAAAGGTCGATAAAGCCGGAGAAATGATCAAGGAAGATGCCAAGGTAGAAGTCCGTGGCCACGATATCGGCTATGTCAGCCGCGGCGGTCTCAAGCTGGAAAAGGCCATGCAGGTTTTTCCCATGCATCCGGACAACAAGGTCTGCATGGACATCGGTGCCTCTACCGGCGGCTTTACTGACTGTATGCTGAAAAACGGTGCTGTCAAAGTCTATGCCGTGGATGTCGGATATGGTCAGCTGGCCTGGAGCCTGCGCACAGATGACCGCGTAGTCAATATGGAACGCACCAACATCCGCAACGTGACTCCTGAAGATCTGGCAGACCCCATTGCTTTTTTCAGCGTGGATGTCTCGTTTATTTCTTTGAAGCATATTTTCCCGGTGGCAGATGCCATCTGCACGCCGGACGCCTGTGGCGTTTGTCTGGTCAAGCCCCAGTTCGAGGCAGGACGGGAAAAGGTCGGCAAAAAAGGGGTTGTCCGGGAATCGGAAACGCACCGGGAAGTACTGTACATGGCCCAGGAATACGCATTGCAGAATCACTTCACTGCGGCAGGGCTGGATTTTTCGCCGATCAAGGGTCCGGAAGGCAACATTGAATTTTTGCTGTTTGTGCGTCATGATCCCGCCCCCAAGCCCTTGCCTGATGGGCTGATCGAGCAAACTGTGGCGGCCGCTCATGCGGCACTGGACAAGGCTCCCAACCTTCACTGATCTGAGGATATGAACATGGCAGTTCTGCTGTACTCCAACCGAACCAAAGATGCCAAGTTGACCGTGACCAAGCGTGTAGCTCGCCTGCTGCACGACATGGGTGTCGATCTTTTGGCCTTGCCCGACCTGAAGCCGGAGCTGGAAAAAAACAGGATCACGTTTCTGCCGCAGGAAGAAGCTTTTGCCCAGGCAGATCAGGTCCTCACTGTAGGCGGGGATGGCACCCTTCTGCAGGCGGCACCTTTTTGCCTGCAGGCCGGCAAGCCGGTACTGGGAGTCAATCTGGGCCGGACCGGCTTCCTGGCAACTTGCGAAGTAAGCGAGCTGCCGGAAAAGCTGGCACGTCTGGCCGCTGGAAACTTTTCGGTGGTATCGCGCTCATTTCTGAGTTCCAAAACAGCAGATGGGCAGTGGCAGAAAATTGCCATGAATGACATCGTGGTATTTGGTACATCCCGTTTGCATCCTTCCGATTTTACGGTGTACTGCGACGGAGTCGCTGTCAGCCGATTCCGTGGGGATGGCTTGATCGTAGCCACGCCAACAGGTTCCACCGCATATTCATTTTCTGCCGGCGGCCCGATTCTTGATGCGGAAGCCCCGGTCATGGTCCTTACCCCTATCTGTGCTCATGGTGTCCGCAATGCTCCCATCGTTTTTTCCTCCGGGCGCGTCTTGCGCATACTTGTGGAAGCACAAAATCGTTCAACCGCCACTGTATGTGCCGATAGTCAGGCACCATGCCTGCTTCCGCCGGGTTCCTCGGTGGAAATCCGTACGGCACCGCAAAAACTCGGTTTAATAGAATTCAACCGGGAAGAACAGTTCCGCGCCATAGAAACCAAGCTGATGAGGAGATGAGCCAACTATTATGAAAAGTGCACGCCATCAGGCTATTTTGCATCTGATTGAAAAATATCCCATTGACCGGCAGGAAGATCTCCTGGCACATTTGCGCCAAGAAGGTTTCGATGTGACACAAGCCACTGTGTCGCGGGATATCCGGGAGTTGAGGCTCATCAAGACCGCTTCCGGCGATGGTACCTATCGCTACATGGCCGCCACCGGGAACGGCAAAACAGCCCATTCTGCCAGCCGGTTTGAAACCATCTTCCGGGAATCGGTCATCGGTGTGGACTATGCCGGCCATATGGTTCTGGTCAAGTGCTTTTCCGGCATGGCCAACGCCGCCTGTGAAGTCTTTGATTCCCGCACCTGGGATAAGGTGGTGGGAACCCTTTCCGGGGATGATACCTTCTTTATTCTGATGCGTTCGGAAGAAGCCGCTGCCGATATCTGCCGTCAGCTTCAGCAGTACACCGCACACCGTACTTGAGCAAAAGGGGAGTGTCCACATATGCTGGCACAACTGAAAATCGAAAATGTGGCGGTCATTGAAAAAGCCGAAGTTCGCTTTACTCCCGGCCTCAATGTGCTGACAGGCGAGACTGGCGCCGGCAAATCCATCCTGATCGATTCCATTAACGCCATCCTGGGCAATCGTACTTCCCGGGAACTGGTGCGCAGCGGTGCTCAGAAAGCGGCCATCTGGGCAACCTTTGAACAGATTCCGGATTCGGTCCATAAACAGCTGGAAAAGTTCGGATACGAGGATGCGGACGATTTGCTTTTGTATCGTGAGATCAGTGCCGATGGCAAAGGCTCCTGCCGGGTCAACGGCATGCCGGCTACCGCCGCAGTGGTGCGCGATATTTCTGCGGGGCTTTTAAGCATCCATGGTCAGCATGACAGCCAGAGCCTGACCAACCCGGCCACTCATCTGGGATTACTGGATCAGTATGCCCACAACCAGGACCTGTTTGAGTCTTACTATACCCTGTACCGCAAACTGGTAGAAGTCAAGCGTCAGCTGGATTCCCTGCAGGCCGGGGAGGCCAGCAAGCAGCAGCGCATGGAACAGCTCAGCGCAGAAATTAAAGAGATCCGGGCCGCCAGCCTTTCCGTGGGAGAGGAAAAGTCTTTGGAGGAGCGCCGCACCATCATCACCCACTCTCAAAGCATTCTGGAAGGCCTGAGCGGTGCCCATGCGGCGCTCTCCGGAGATGATTCCGATGAGAGCGTGGGCGCGGCCGATCTTTTGGGGGAGGCCGTGGGAGGCCTGCAGCAAAGCGCCCGTCTGGATGAAAGTCTGGCGCCTTTGGCGGAGCGACTCAGTGAGTTGTATTATGGTGCTCGGGAGCTGGCCACCGACCTGGCAGACAAGCTGGATGCCTATGACTTTGATGCCGGGGAGCTGGACCAGATTGAAAGCCGTCTGGATACCATCTACCGGCTGAAAAAGCGCTACGGTCTGGAAGTGGAAGACCTGCTGGCACGGTGCGAGGCCGACGAGCAGGAGCTGGAGACCATCCAGACCTCCGACGAAAAAATTGCAGAGTATAAGGCTCAGACCCAAACTTTATATCGTCAGGCCAGGGAAGCCGCGGAAGCCCTGACCCAAAGCCGCCTGAAGGGGTTCACAGCCATGAATCGCCAGATGAAGCAGGCTTTGGAATTTTTGAATATGCCCGGTATCCGTTTTGCCCTACGCCATGCCAAGGGTCCGCTTTCTTCCCATGGGCAGGATCAGGTGGAATTTCTGATCTCCACCAACCCGGGGGAAGAGCCCAAACCCATGGCCAAGATTGCCTCGGGCGGCGAACTTTCCCGCATTATGCTTGCCTTTAAGAGTGCACTGGCGGACCGGGATGCACTGCCCACTGTCATCTACGATGAAATTGACACTGGTGTTTCCGGGCTGGCAGCGGGACGTATCGGTCAGCTTCTTCATCAGACCGCGGCCGGACATCAGGTATTGTGTATCACCCATACACCACAAGTTGCCGCTTTTGCGGATAACCAGCTGCTGATTCAGAAAAACGTGCGGGATGGCCGTACGTTTACCGAAATTCATACGCTGGATATGGATGGCCGAGTCCGTGTGCTGGCCAATATGATTTCCGGGGATAAGGTTTCGGAGCTGAGTCTGGCCAGTGCGCGGGAGTTGATTGAGCGCTCTCATTGAACACAGACTTGACTTTTGCTCCCGCTTGTGGTAGGGTAAATCTTGTTCAAATGTGTTGATGGGAACCAGTACCCGCCATGTACTGTGCCAGAGAAGCTTCGGTTGGTGCAAGAAGCTGACAGGACCGGCGGGGAATACATCCCGGAGCAGCAGGCTGAACCCACCACCAGTGGCAGTAGGCTGTGCCGTGTGCGCACGTTACAGCGTTTGGGGTGTCGTTCGGTCACACTTTGCCGTTCCGCACCCGCGAAGGCCCGCCGCCGTGAGGAGCGGGTGAACAGAGGTGGTACCGCGTATTTATCGCCCTCTGCCAAATTCACATTTGGCAGGGGCGTTTTTTATTTTGCGCTCTTGCCGCACAAAACAGGAGGTTTTTGATTCATGACCATCTATGAGGAACTGAAAGCTCGTGGCTTGATTGCGCAGGTCACGGATGAGGACGAGATCCGCGACCTCATCAACAACGGCAAGGCCACATTCTACATCGGCTTTGACTGCACTGCCGACAGTTTGACTGCCGGCCACTTCATGGCTCTGACCCTGATGAAGCGCCTGCAGATGGCGGGCAACAAGCCCATTGCCCTGATCGGCGGCGGCACCACCATGATCGGAGACCCCTCCGGCCGTACCGATATGCGGAAGATGCTGACCATGGAAGACATTGCCCACAACGCTGACTGCTTCAAGCGGCAGATGGAGCGCTTTATCGAATTCGGCGAAGGCAAGGCCCTGATGCTGAACAACGCCGAATGGCTGCTGAACCTGAATTACGTGGAACTGCTGCGTGAGGTTGGCGCCTGCTTCAGCGTGAACAACATGCTCCGTGCCGAGTGCTACAAGCAGCGCATGGAAAAGGGTCTGTCCTTCCTGGAATTCAACTACATGATCATGCAGAGCTACGACTTCTATCATCTGTTCCAGCACTACGGCTGCAACATGCAGTTCGGCGGTGATGATCAGTGGTCCAACATGCTGGGAGGCACCGAGCTCATCCGCCGCAAGCTGGGCAAGGACGCCTACGCCATGACTATTACGCTGCTGACTGACTCCCAGGGCAAGAAGATGGGTAAGACCGCCGGCAATGCCGTCTGGCTTGACCCGAACAAAACCAGCCCCTTCGAGTTCTACCAGTACTGGCGCAACGTGGGCGATGCCGACGTTCTCAAGTGCATCCGTATGCTTACCTTCCTGCCTTTGGAGCAGATCGACGAGATGGACCACTGGCAGGGTGAGCAGCTGAACAAAGCCAAGGAGATTCTGGCCTTTGAGCTGACCAAGATGGTGCATGGCGAAGAAGAGGCCACGAAGGCGCAGGAGACTGCCCGTGGTCTGTTCAGCGGTGCTGCAGACCAGGAGCACATGCCTTCCACCGTTCTGGACGCTGCCCTTGTCAAGGATGGAAAAGTGGGCCTGCTGGCTGCCATGGTGGCCGCCGGACTGTGCTCTTCCAACCGGGAGGCCCGTCAGCTGGTCCAGCAGGGAGGTGTCCTGCTGGATGGCGAGAAGGTCACTGACCCTGCCACAGCGCTGACAGCCGAGTCCCTGAAAAGCGGTGTTGTGATTAAGAAGGGTAAAAAAGTATATCATAAAGTGATGCTGTGACCAACCTGCGACGTACAGTCTATGCATGAGACCAAAGCCGTTCCGTAAATTTGCGGAACGGCTTTTTATCTAAAACAAGAAAAGGAGACGGTCACCGTGCCAAATGCCGACACTTTGTTCTTCTTCGATCAAAATCCTGCAGCTTTATCCCTGTTTGAAGCTTTTGAGAGCCGCTTGTTGCAGTCTGTAGGCCCATTCACCGTGCGGGTACAAAAGACACAGATCACTTATTCCAACCGCCATGTGTTCGCCTGCATTTCGTTTCTCAAAGTCCGCAAGGCCAGTCAGCGCCCACCTGTCTATATTGTTGTGACCTTTGGGCTGGCTCATAAGTTGGATTCGTCCCGCATTGAGGCTGCTGTTGAAGCCTATCCGGGACGCTGGACACATCACCTTATGATTACCCGACCGGAAGACATTGATGAAGAGCTGATGTCCTGGATAAAGGAAGCGTATCATTTTGCTGCGCAGAAATAGCAGAGCCCGCTTTATGGTACCGCACATCCCGTGCCCCTTGCTCCCTTTCTCATTTTGGGCTATAATAAACGGGATATAATAGGGGAGGGCAAAGCATGCCGAAAGACAAACTGAAAACCATTTATGTCTGCACCCAATGCGGAGAAACCAGTCCGCGATGGTTAGGACGCTGCCCTTCCTGCGGGGCCTGGAATACCATGACCGAGGATGTGGTGGCCGAGCCGGCCAAAACCGCTTCCGGAAAAACTGCCGCAGTGCGTACACCCGGTCAGACGAGCCTGACGCCTCTTAAACTGAGCGGCGTCAGCACCACCGAGGAAAAAAGCCGCATCGTCACCGGCATCGGTGAACTGGACCGGGTGCTCGGCGGCGGTATTGTCATCGGCAGTGTAACCCTCATTGGCGGCGAACCAGGGATCGGCAAATCCACCATTCTCCTGCAGCTCTGCGGAGAGGTATCCCGTACCCGTTCTGTACTGTATGTGACCGGCGAAGAATCGGTCCGTCAGATCAAACTGCGCGCGGTGCGGCTGAATGTTCCTCAGGACAATATTTCTCTGGTTGCAGAAAGCGATGTGGATGAAATCTGTGGGCTGATCGAACAGATGAAACCAGACCTGGTCGTTATCGACTCCATTCAGACCATGAGATGCACCGACATCGCTTCGTCCTCCGGCACTGTTTCTCAGGTGAAGGAGAGCACCGCCCGGTTTCTGAACGTAGCCAAGACGTATGAGATTCCCACCTTTATTGTGGGCCATGTGAACAAGGACGGTGCGATTGCCGGCCCCAAGGTCATGGAACATATTGTGGACACCGTCCTGTATTTTGAGGGGGACAAAACCCTGCCATACCGCGTTCTGCGTGCCGTCAAGAATCGCTACGGTTCCACCAACGAGATCGGCATGTTTGACATGACCGGCCGTGGACTGGAACAAATTGAAAACCCGTCTCAGGTCATGCTGGAAGGGCGTCCGTTGGGAATCAGTGGCACCTGCGTTGCCTGTGTCATGGAAGGGACCCGCCCTGTATTGGGCGAACTGCAGGCTCTTGTAACCAAGACATCTTTTCCCAGTCCTCGGCGTACCGCCAGTGGTTTTGACTACAATCGCATGTATCTTTTGCTGGCTGTGCTGGAAAAGCGCACCGGCCATTTCTTCGGGAATCAGGATGTATATCTCAATGTGGTAGGCGGCCTTCGGTTGGATGAAACAGCCTGTGATCTGCCGGCCTGTTTGGCGATGGTGTCTAGCTTGCTGGATTTGCCCATTGCGGAAAAGACCCTTGCCATCGGGGAAGTTGGCCTGGGTGGGGAAGTCCGCAGCGTGCCACATCTGGAAACTCGCTTGCGGGAAGCGCAGCGGGTTGGATTTGATACCGCCATCATTCCCAAACACAACCTGAAAATGCTGGACCAGCGTGAATTCCCCGGGCTTCATCTGATTGGAGTTTCATACCTGCGAGAGGCCGTAAATGCCATCAAACTGAAAGACTGAAAATGACGGACCGTATTTATATAAATAAAAAGGAGACTAGCATGAAAAAAAGCAATCAGCCCGCCGCGCCCAAGCAGCCCGCCGGACATATCCTGAACCCGGTGACCAAACAGCCGGTATCCAATCCTGAACTGAATGCTGCGGCCAAAAAGCTGCGTCAGGAAAACAATCCCCAGAATCTCAATGCCGTCATCAACCAGCTGACCCGGGCTATCTTTCTTGCTCCGGCCAAAGTGGAGATTAATGGAGATATTCCCAAACCTGACGCCAATGGCCGTGTTCAGCTGCCGAAGGATACCCGTGTTACGTTTTCTCTCCTGAAGGCAACGGATGGCCGCTCTTTCTTTCCTGCTTTTACCAACGAGGAAGAACTGCGCAAATGGCATCAGAATGGAGCCACCCAGGTCATGGCACTGCGCTTTGATGACTATGCCCGGATGCTGCAGCAGAACGATAAGGTAGCCGGATTTGTTGTGGATCCTTTTGGGGATAATCTGCGGTTCGAGTCCAAGATGGTTGCCTCCATCAAGCAGCAGCATGACGCGGCTGTGGAACGCGTCAAAGCCGGTCTGCGTCCTGCACAGGTAAAGCCGGGAGACAAGATCACCATCGTCGAGCCTACTGTCTACCCGGATGCATTGCTGGATCCTTTGTGTGAACTGTTTGCACAGCAACCCGGCGTTGCGGCAGCCTATCTGCAGATGATGCTTGTCAACGATACAGACCGGTATTATCTGCTTGTTCTTGATGCCGGAAAGGATGACAAGCTTTTTGCCGCTATCGCCAATACGGCACGTCCCTTTATGTCTTCTCCCGAAAACATCGCCAAAAAGATCAATCTGAATATCACCACCTCCGAAACCCCGCTTGGCCAGCAGGGAATGCGTGACAGTGAGCCTTTCTATGTTCGCGGCAAGGGACGGATCAATCTGGACGAGGAGGACGACTGAGATGGCCAAACGTCTGCTGGACTGTACAGCCAGTGATCTGGTTTCTTTTGGAAAAAAAGAGCTGCTGGAATCCATGGCCGGATGTGAAGGACGTGTTATGGTCAGCGAGACAATCGGGATCACGCAGCCGTTGCTGAATGACGTAACCAACGCCGAATACGCTGCCGCTTTGGGAGCCGATGTGCTGTTGCTGAACATGTTTGATGTTCAAAAACCAGTGATCCAGGCGCTGCCAAAAGTTTTGCCGGAAAACACCATTCGAGAATTGAAACGCCTGACAGGCCGCGTCATCGGCATCAATTTGGAGCCGGTAGATCCGCGGTTGGCCGCTTCCAACGACGGGACACTATGGCAAATGTCAGACGGACGGCTTGCTACAGCTGAAAACGCCGTCAGAGCCGCTGACATGGGTGTGGATATGATTTTGTTGACCGGCAATCCCGGCAATGGCGTTGCCAATGCGGCCATTGTGGATGCCCTGCGCAAAATAAAAGCTGCAGCAGGGGATAGAGTGATTCTGGCCGCAGGGAAAATGCATGGTGCAGGCGTTCTTTCTCAAAGCGGCGCATCTGTCATGACCCAGGACGATGCCAAGGAATTTATTGATGCCGGAGCTGATATTGTGTTGGTTCCCGCTCCCGGCACCGTACCGGGAATCACCGTGGAAGCCGTCCATGATCTGGCCGGATATGTGCACAAAAGGGGTGCACTGTTGATGACAGCTATCGGAACCTCCCAGGAGGGAGCCGATCCCGGTACCATACGGCAGATTGCTCTTTGGTGCAAAATGGCCGGTGCCGACCTGCACCATATTGGTGACACCGGTGTACCCGGGATGGCATTACCACAAAATATCCTGGCGTATTCCATCGCCATCCGTGGAGAACGCCATACGTATCACCGCATGGCTTTATCCATCAACCGATAAACTAAACAAAAAGTGCCCGGACCACCTTGGCTTTGATCGTCGTGGTCCGGGCACAACATGTTTTTGGATGTGTTTTTGGTATCCTTGGTACAACTTACTTTTGACAGGCGGGGAAAAGTGTGGTATAGTAAAAGCGCAACCTAGCATTTCGCTAAATGTAAGTTTAGCGAAATATGGGGGAGTGGTTTTTATCTTTTCCGCCTTTGCAGCTGCCGGTCTGTAAGTCATTTTCCTTGCATCCGGCTTTAACCATACCTATACGTAAGAGAGGTATTTTTCCCATGAGCACTTACATTGATGTCGCACATCCTGAACGCCATGCACCTTATCTGGATATCCCTGATACTGTGATCGAATATCTTCATTATCTCGACTTCGTCAAGCTGCGTTCACCGCGTACAGTCAACGGCTATTATCTCGATCTGCGAGGATTCTTTCGGTATATGATGGTCATATGGTCCCTGTGCAGCCAGCAAACGCTGGAAACGGATCCCACCAAGATTGATCTGACCCACATCACCATCGAACAAATCAGAAAAGTTCAGAAACGGGACATTCTGAACTATCTGGATTATACGCGCACCAATGAAAATGGTCCCAAGGCCCGTGCCCGCAAGCTTTCGGCTCTGCGCGGATTCTTTGGATATTTGTGTAATCAGGTGAATCTCATCCATGATGATCCTACTGCCAACATCAGTCTTGGTACGCCCAAAAAAGCTTTGCCCAAGTATCTTTCTGCAGAAGAAAGCATCGAATTGTTAAATAATATACAAAGCGACTTTTATGAGCGAGACTTCTGCATCCTTACTTTGTTCCTCAACTGCGGTATGCGTCTGGCAGAATTGATCACCATCAATCTGAGCGATTTCAAGGATGGAACCATCCGGATCACCGGCAAAGGCGGTAAAGAGCGATTGGTATATCTGAACACTGCTTGCCAGGATGCTCTGGCTCACTATCTTCCAGCACGGGCAGCTTTACCCCATCTGACAGATTCCAACGCTCTTTTTGTATCCAAGCGAACCGGCAAACGCCTGACTGCACGCCGGGTACAGCAGATTGTGGAACGGTGCCTGCAAAGTGCCGGTTTGTCCGGCCGCGGATATTCTCCGCATAAGCTGCGGCATACCGCCGCCACACTCATGTATCAGGGCGGCGTTGACATGCTGGCATTGAAAGAAATCCTGGGGCACGAAAATGTCTCTACCACACAGATCTATACGCATATCAATCAGCAGCAGCTTAGGGATGCCGTCGCGGCTTCTCCCCTCTCCTCTCACAAATTCAAACCTCAGCAGGAAAATGTATCAGATAAGGACGCCGGCGAAGAGAACTCCTGATGCCGCACCCAGCATGCAGAATCCGGCACACAACGCAACTGCCGTAAAAAATCTGATCAGGAGTTTACGCAGCTGTGCTGTTAGCCGCAGCTGAGAACTTCCTGTCAGTCCGCGCAGTATTCCAGATGCGCATAGGTGCGCCTGCATTGCCAGCCACAGCATGACCAAAAAAACACTCAAATCCGGCAGACAGGTTAACAGCCAGTGGATTACCAGGGCCCTTGTGCCTCCTTGCATAAAAACGCTGGATGCACAGAGCCCCCACACCGCGCCACGGGCAGCAAAGTACAGGCAGAGAAATCCGCTCCCCAATGCACTGAATCCACAAGCCAGAACAAGAACAGCCTGCAAAAAGGCGCTGCCGAATTCATTCCAAAACAGCGGCGTGAAAAGAGAGAAATTTTTTGCCTCCATATAATACGCAGCCAGCAGTTTTCCAAAATTCGATTCTTCCGACCTGCCTTTCAGGATTCCTACCATGTATCCGGCAAAAAACAAAAGACCAAAGAGCGCAGTTATTTTCCAGGTGGAATTCCCATCCCGCGGTCGGGTATGATCCGCTTTTCCATGACCCGCAATCGGACGTCCTTTTTTCCAAATATCCGCAACGGGAATCTGGGATATCCCCGGTACGGTTGTTCTGGCGGTGCGCATCAGCGTGCCCTCTCCGTATGACTGCCGCCCTTACGCAAGGCCCCCGCCGCACTGCCGGCCACAGCCCCCAGCATCAATACCGCCATCAGCGAAAGATTTCTGCCATCTGCTGTCGGCATCCGCGCCGACAGCAGTCCGGCGCCGATTGCACAAAGACAATAGAACACACCACAAGCCAGACCGGAAAGCAACCGAAAACGCTCCACACCGTGACTGAGGACCAGCCCCGAAACAAAGCTGCCGCACGCGGCTGCCACACATGCCGCGGGACCAATCCAGCTCAGCGGAAGATTTGTGTTGGCAAACGCCACAGACAATGCACAGAGCATCAGCGTCACCGTGCCGGCTCCGGCTAAAAAGCCGCGAATGACCGCCAGACACAACTCTCGCTGCGGGCTGCTGCCCCGCACAGTGGGACGAATTCGCCTGCGGCCGGGAGATCCTTTTTTGAGTTTGCTTTTATACATAGAAAAACGCCTCCTTGCACTAAACGGTATGCAAAGAGGCGTTCGCTTATGTGATCTTGTTTAGGTCGGATTACTTCTTGGCCGCATCCTTTTTGGGTTCGTCCTTGGTAGTACCCATATCCAGCTTCTCCACAGAAGAGATCGCAGAACGGCGGAACCGAATCTTAACACGGTCGCTGGTGGTCTCCAGAACAAAGGTGTCATCCTTAATGGCTGCCACACGGCCCACAACACCGCCGATGGTGGTCACTTCGTCACCGATTTCAATGGAGTTGCGCATGGCAGCATCCTTCTTGTCCTGACGCTTCTGGGGAACGTAAATGATCAGATACATGAACCCGATCACCAGAACCATGGGCAGGACCATGGTCAGAAGAATATTGCCGGTGCCGGCAGTCTGCTCCAAAAACTGAATCATATGCAATGGCTCCTTATACTGCTGAATTATTAAGACATAAGAAGATTATACCGAATTTAACACGGTTACGCAAGTGTTTTATCAAATTCTTGTATCGAGAAGTTTGACATATTTATCATGGAACTGCTGGAAGGTACCGGCATCCAGTTCTTCCCGGATGCGTTCCATCAGATGATTGTAGAAATACAGATTGTGCATCACGGCCAGACGCATTCCCAGCATCTCGTCCGCCTTCTGCAGATGACGAATATACGCGCGGCTGAAGTTGCGGCATACAGGGCAGTCACATTCCGGATCAATCGGGCTTTCGTCCCGCTCATATTTCAGATTCTTGATATTGATAATACCGTTCCAGGTGAACAGATGCCCGTGACGTGCATTACGGCTGGGCATGACACAGTCAAACAGGTCCACCCCACGATATACGGCCTCAATGATATTGCCCGGTGTTCCGACCCCCATCAGATAACGAATTTTATCCTTTGGAGCATAGGGTTCCACCGCAGAAATCACATCATACATGACCTCTGCCGGTTCACCCACTGCCAGACCTCCGATGGCATAACCGTCCAGGTCATACTCGGCAATCTGCTTCATGTGTTCCACTCGAAGGTCCTTGTATGTACATCCCTGGTTGATGCCAAACAGAAGCTGGTCCGGATTCACAGCTTTGCCTTCATGCTTCAGGCGTGCCATTTCCTTTTTGCAGCGCAGAAGCCACCGGGCCGTACGAGCGCAGCTAGCCGCCGCATAGTCATGTTCCGCGGGATTTTCCACACACTCGTCAAAGGCCATGGCGATGGTGGAACCCAGATTGGCCTGAATCTGCATGCTCTCCTCCGGCCCCATAAAAATCTTGTGGCCGTCCAGATGCGAATTGAAAGTTACGCCTTCCTCCGTGATGTGGCGCAGTTTCGCCAGACTGAAAACCTGAAATCCGCCGCTGTCCGTCAGAATAGGTCCGTCCCACCGGGTAAAGCGATGCAATCCCCCCATATCGGCAACCAACTGGTCACCCGGACGGAGATGCAGATGATACGTATTACACAGCATGACCTGCGCACGAATCTCCTTGAGGTCAAATGCAGACAGCCCGCCTTTGATGGCGCCTGCCGTGGCAACGTTCATGAATGCGGGGGTCTGGACGGTGCCGTGTACGGTCTTGAACTCACCGCGACGGGCCGCCCCTTCCTGACGGATCAGACGATATGGCATAGTTTTCTCCTTTACCTGCACCCGGAGAACAGCCGGGCGAAAAAACTGGCGGTGCCGAAACTTTTCCGACATCGCCGATAACATATTTATTATATCGTTGCCTTCACAGCTTTGTCAACCATAGATAGCGCATCATGCAAAAGCCCCGGAAGAGCGCATAACTCTCCCGGGGCTTCTATGTGATTATATCAGGATCTGCGCCGGATTACTTGAAGTAACGATCCAGCAGGCCCTGCATGCCGCGGCCGTGACGGGCCTCGTCCTTGGCCATTTCATGAACGGTATCATGGATGGCATCCAGGTTCAGCTCCTTAGCCTTCTTGGCCAGGTCCATCTTGCCGGCGCAGGCACCGCACTCAGCGTCAACACGCATCTGCAGGTTCTTCTGGGTGCTGTCGGTCAGCACTTCGCCCAGCAGTTCGGCAAACTTGGAAGCGTGCTCAGCCTCTTCGAAAGCATAACGCTTCCAGGCTTCGGCGATCTCGGGATAGCCTTCACGGTCAGCCACGCGGCTCATAGCCAGGTACATGCCGACTTCGCTGCACTCGCCATTGAAGTTTTCGCGCAGGCCCTGGATGATCTCTTCCGGAGCGTCCTTGGCGATACCGACAACATGCTCGGTAACGTAGGTGTTATCCTTCTTCTCGATGAACTTGGAAGCGGGAGCCTTGCAGACCGGGCAGAATTCCGGGATGGAGCCTTCCGCGATATAGCCGCACACAGTGCAAACATACTTAGCCATGTTTATTACCTCCGAATCATTGCTCGAATCATTTTTAAGACACAGTCTTGCGTCTTGCCTATATGATAGCATACAAAAAAATCAATGTCAATAGATACTCGTAAATTTTAAGACAAAATCTTAAAATATTATTTTATCTATACCTTTCCCTTCCTTGGGGTACAAACGCTTGAGTGCGGGAAACACTCCGCGTGCCACCCACCAGGTCAAACTTCCAACCGCCAACCCGACTGCCAGCAAAATCGGCGCATACCCCAACGCCATTGCGCTGCCGAGCACCGTCGCCGCCCCCAGCAATTGCCCTATATTATGCGCCAAGGCCCCGCAAACAGAAAAAATATATCCCGTCACCGGTGTGGGCAGGCTGAGCAGCAGGCACATAACAGCCCAGGAAAGCATTCCTCCGCACAGAGATAAAAGGCCCGCCGTTGCTCCCCTTACAAACAGAGAAAATCCTGCTTTCAGCAGCACCAGTGCCAGCGCCTGCCGTCGCTTCATAAATACCAGTGCATACATGACCACAATATTGGCCAAGCCCAGTTTCATGGCTGGCATTAACCCAAGAAGCGGCGTAATCACAGATTCAAAAAACGAAAGTGCCATGGCCAGGGCAAAGAGCATGCCCAGCCGCGCGATGGTCTTGACTTTTTGGCTTTGCATCGTAACAATCCTTATCTTCGATTCAAGGTTAGTGTACGGCGAAAGGGGGGCATTTGTCAACCCTGTTTGTAAGCCGTGCGATACAGCAAAATTTTACAAAGAGCAACGTTGTTTGTTCTTTTGCGCCCCTTGAAAAAACCCCGTGGATGGTGTATCCTATTAACGTATAACCGCGCCAAAGCGATATACTGTGCATGCGGGAATAAAACCGCGCTATCATGTGCCATACTACCCTTATAAATAGGGAGCATTACAAAAGGAGAACTACCATGAAAAAACTGATTGCTGTTCTGTGTGCCGCTGTGCTGATGACCAGTCTGCTGGCTGCCTGCACCGGCTCTTCTTCCAGCACCGCAGATACCACTTCTTCCTCTTCCGAGGCTGCAACGACCGAAACCGATTCTGCGGCACAGGAAAGCGGCGAAACTGCGGAAGCTGACACCGCCAAACTGGATTCCATCGTTTCCACCATTGAGGCTGTCAATGCGGTCCCCAATGCCCGCGCATTGGATGATTTTTCTCTGGAAAACGAGATTGGCCTGACCATGGACAATATTCTTGGCTTCAAGGGTGACGTTACCAATGATCAGGCTGACTGTGCTTTGGTTCTGGCCGTCCAGGCAAAGAGCGGCTGTGCCGATGCGGTTAAGGCCGAACTGGAAGCCTACAAGGAATCTGCCAGCAGCAACCTGTACGCAGAATTTGCTGACAAGGTAGCCAAGGCCCAGGACGCCCGTATTGTCGTGAACGGTGATTTTGTTGTCATTGTGATCGCCGCCATCAATGGTCCGGATTATGCCGACATCGACGCTGCCATTGACAGCGCGCTTGCCTGATCCGGGTGATCTGAAGCAATGAAAAACGGCAGGCCGCTGTTCCGTGCATGCCCGCTGTCTCTGCTCACGGCAGACAGCCTGTATGCATCCGGGGCTATGGCCTGCCGTACTTTTTTGGTTTTGGTTAAGGAAGAAGGAAGGAGGAAGCCCTCTTGTCATTCAACAGTGTGGTGTTCCTGTTTTGTTTTATGCCGTTGGCCCTGGGTCTGTATTACCTGGTGCCCGGACGCGCCAAAAATGCCGTCCTGCTTTTGGAAAGTATTCTCTTTTATTGCTGGACCGGCATTACCTGGTTACCTCTGATTGCAGTCCTTATCATTGTCAACTACATAGCCGGTCTTTTGATGCAGAATGCCAGCAAAGCGTCTGTACGTCGTGCCGTGCTGCTGCTTGCGGTGGTAATCAGTGCAGCCTCCATGGTATTTTTCAAGTACACCAATTTTTTGATTGACACGATCAACCAGATTTCCGGTGCCGGCCTGTCTTCTCTGACGTTTCTGGATGTGCTTCCCCTGGGAATCAGCTATTACTCCTTCAAGCTCATCAGCTATGTGGCGGATGTTTACACCCGTCAGGTCGAAGCCGAGCGAAACCCAATCACCTTTGCCACTTATGTGATCCTGTATCCGCAGCTGATTGTTGGTCCTATTGTTCGTTACCGTGATATGGCGCCGGCCTTACATAAGGTAAAAGGACGTTGCACAATCCGACAGGCAGAGGCCGGGGCTGTGATGTTCGTGTTCGGTCTGGCCAAAAAAGTGATTTTAGCCGATTCCATCGCCGCACTGTGGCAGGATATCATCTCTACCTCCGAGGGCATCGGCCTTGCCAATGCCTCTACCCCTCTGGTCTGGCTGGGGATCCTTGCCTACTCATTGCAGCTGTATTTTGACTTTGCCGGTTTCTCTGAGATGAGCAACGGTCTGAGCCTGATGATGGGATTCGAGTGCCCTGCCAACTTCAATCTGCCCTATATTTCCGCCAGCATTACCGAGTTCTGGCGCCGCTGGCACATTACCCTTTCCCAGTTTTTCCGGGATTATATTTACATTCCTCTGGGTGGGAATCGCCGCGGTCCCGGCCGTCAGATTCTGAACATGCTGGTTGTCTGGGCCTTGACCGGTCTTTGGCACGGCGCCAACTGGAACTTCATCTGCTGGGGTCTGTACTATTTCGTGCTCCTGGTCATTGAGAAGAACTTCCTGCTCAAATATCTCAAAAAAGGCCGCATCTGGCCACACATTTATACCCTGTTCTTTGTGGTACTTGGTTGGGGTATCTTTACAGCCAATGCCGCCGGCGCGCCGCTGGGTCTGCTTTTGAACAGGCTGTTTGTCCCTCAGGGCGGCATTTCGGCACTGTATTACCTTCGTAATTATGGCGTGCTGCTGGTGGTGTGCTGCTTGTGTTCCACACCGTTGCCTTCTTGGATTTGGGACAAGACCAAAAAGGTCCTGCCTCTTCGTCTTTTGATTTTTGCCGCTGTCGCCATTCTGTGCACCGCTTATGTGGTCGCCGCCACTGGCTCGACGGCCCTCTACGCTGATTTCTAAAGGAGGTGTGACCTGCTATGGCCCGCTATATTCATCGAAAAGCCGGACGTGAAACAGGTGCACGCCCCGGCGCTGTTCTGGCATTGTTTCTTTTCTTGCTTGTCGGTTTTTCAGTTCTGAACTTCTTCTGGCCAAAACGGGACATGTCTGATCTGGAAAATCGAAAGCTGGCACAGTTGCCGTCCTTCAGTATCAAAACCCTGCTGAATGGAGATTTTCTTCAGGATTTTTCCACCTACATGCAGGATCAGGTCGCCTTCCGCGATACATGGATTGATCTGGAAAGCGCCTTTAACAATCTTGCTTTCGGCAAAGTGGAAGAGAGCAACATCCTGTTGGGAAAAGACGGCTGGATGTTCACAAAGTTGTTTGACGTATCACCGGATACGCAGAAGCAGCTGAGCAAAAATCTGGATGCCGTAACCAATTTTGCTTCCCGCCATCCCGGTAAAGTTACGTTTCTTCTGGCCCCTTCGGCCAGCGTCATCTATCCAGAAAAGCTGCCTGTGGGTGCGCCCATGGTGGACGAAAATGCCATGCTGGATGATATTTTTTCCCAAGTATCCTCCAGCGCTGATGTGCTCGATCTGCGGGATGTGTTCACCCGGGAAAAGGATGAATACCTTTACTATAAAACCGATCACCACTGGACAACGCAAGGCGCCTATCTGGCATATCAGCAGTTCTGTCAACTGAAGGGATTGACTCCTTTTGATACTGCCGCCCGTGAATCTGTCAGTATCCCGGATTTCTACGGGACCCACTATTCCGCAGCCCGTCGATGGGATGTACAGCCGGATGTGATCACCTATTATCCGCTGGACAATCCTATGACTATCTATGATATCACCGGCGAAACCCAATACAGTGCGCGAAAGACCGAAACCATGGTCAATACCGAAAAATTCCAGACCCGGGATAAGTACGCCGCCTTCCTGGACGGCAACAATGGTTACTCTGTTATTGAAGGCAACGGAGAAGGCAGTATCCTGGTGGTCAAAGACAGCTACGCCAACTGCTTTGTGCCATTTTTAACAGAAAACTACGCCAAAATCGGCGTGGTCGATCTTCGCAATTTCTCCTATGGTCTGGACTCCACCATCGAGTCTGAAGGATACGACCAGGTTCTGATTCTCTATAACTTTCAGACTTTCATTGCAGACAACCGCGTGGTATATCTGGATCGTCCCACCACCCTGACTTCTGCTGAATGAAAATCACGGTTCCAAATGGATCATCAGGCTGGGCTGCGGAACCGGTTTCTGGCTTCCGCTTTGCGCCGCGACCCATATGCCGGTCCGAAACGGATCAAATTGGTCAGTATACAGGTTCCTTGTAAAATCAGCAAAAACTTGCTGCAGTTCATTACAGAGCAGCTGCTGCAGCTGGACCGGTTCCCGGCCTTCCCCGCTTATATCCCTTATTTCCGGATCAATAAGGGTCAGGCGCAATTCATTTTGGCCTACTTGATCAGCACAATGCTGAACATAAGTCTGCGTTTGCAGAGCAGCACTTTCCTGATCAAACAGGCATTCCAGTCTGTCGGACTGTTCGGACAGAACGGCTGCCAGCTGCGCTGCTATTGCTTCCTTGACCATTAAGGGTTCTTTATCTTTCTGCAGAAACGAAAAGCCATATTCCGTGCCCTTCCATACCGGCAGGGCACATTCATTTTTCTCGGAGAACACTGTCTGAAGGCCATTTTTCAGATCATAGCGCACTTGCGCCTTCTCCATTTCTTCATACAAATCACCGGCGTTCTTCACAAGTTGCTGTTCCGGCATCTCGTCCATCAGGAACAGGATCATCTGGGGGGCCGGCTTGGTTTTGTCATACAAAAGTCTGGCTGTGTCAACCACATTCTGCCAGTTATACTGGGTCGGGAAAGTCGCCAGATCCAGCAATCCATAAAATACCTGTCCTTCCAGACTGTTTTCGGCCTTTTCCAAAGCCTGTTCCGGGTTGTCTCCGTGGCCAGTTACCACCTTGTATGCCGGCTGCTGCCCTTCCGCATTTTGTGCGCTGTCAGCCAACAGCAGAAAAACCGCGCTCCGGGCTCCCTGCTGCTGAAAAAACGCAGCACGCACGATTTCTCTCTGTGAAAGCAGCGGAGCCGCCGTGCAGCCGCTCAAAAGCAAGCCTCCCGCAAGCATACCTGCTGTTAGGCAGGCTCTGATTTTTTTGCCAAAAGCCACTGCAAGCCACCTCCTGCCACAATCAGCACGACATATAACACCAATAAAATATTGCGTATATCCATCAGCACTTCCAAATCGGCTGACCGCCAAAGTGCACAAAGAAAAAGCATGAGAGCGAAGTAGACCGGAAAGCGATCCAGGCCCACAGCATTGTTTTCGCTTTTACAGGCATAGCCTCCCATCAGATGCACACCCGCATATAAATACAATGCCAGTTTGATGGTCACCACCATCATCCAAAGAATCAGCTGCAGCCATTCCAGACGATTGAAGATAGAAAACGAACCGCTTTGTGCAGCGGTATGCAGCGGATTTTCCTGAAAAGGGACATCGGCGCCAAAAAACAGTTCCAGCAAGAGATGTACTCCCACCGAAAACGCCACTCCCCCTCCCGCCAAGCGCAGCAAAGTATTTCTGCCAAACCTTGCGGAATCCGGCCAAAGAGCCGGAAGCAGAAACTCCGGATACAAAATAATCTGTGCTCTCAAGGTAATATTGGCCTGTTCCATAGATAACGGAACAAACTGTAAATTGGACAGGCGAAGCTGGGAAGCAATAGATGCCACCATAAAGACGCTGGCGACCAACAGTACAGCCAGCACCACATTGGCTGTCTGTGCGATGGAAGATACCCTGCGAAGATAGATAACCGGTACAACAATCATCAGACAAATCCCGAACATACTCATTCCATCCGGGTAAATCGATTCAAATAGGCGCCACAGACGCAGTATTTCAATGGCAGAGCTCAATGCCAGCAAACCAAGCAGCGTCCATCGGATCAGTGGGTTTTCCCCCACTCTGCGCCATCCCCAGGCAAATGCCATTGAGACTGCCGCCAACGCGGCAACACTGACAGGCAGGAGCAATATTCCGGGCCGTACCCAGTATCCTACCTGCGAAGACAACAATATATTGCCGAATAACCCCAGCAGCAATGCTGAAAACAGGTTGGGAGCCTCTCTTTTCATAATCTCCCCTCCCCTTTGGAACGGGCCAACGATGTCCAGATTGTGCGCACAAATCCATCCCGGACGGTAGCCTTGCACGGCGGCATCAGCGGATAGAGATAGTCATAGCCAAACGGATCGCTTCCGCAGGCCATGGCCAAAATCAGCAACGCGCTGCAGGCAAATCCGGGAACCCCAAAAATTCCCGTGAGCAGGATCACCGCAAAACGAAACAAAATACTTTGCTCATACAGAGACGGCACCGCCAATGTGGCCACCGTAGCAGCAGCCGCCATCGTCAGGACCGGAATGCTGACAATGCCTGCGCTGACCGCCGTTTCACCAATGATCAGCGCCCCCACCAGGCTGACTGTATGGGATATCGCTTTGGGCGCGCGCAGTCCGGCTTCCCTCACAATTTCCAGCAACAGCGTTACGGCCAGCATTTCCAGCATAGGAGATAAGGGCGTTTGTGCTTCTGCCTGTGCCAATGTGGCCAACAGCCTGACGGGAATGATCTCGGGCGCATAGGTAAGTGCCATTACATACAAGCCCGGACCAAACACCGACAGCAAAAACGCAATATACTTCAACAACCGGATCATGCCGGCAAAAACAGCACCGGAAGAATAATCATCCAGAGATTCAAAGTGTTCACTGAAAAAACTTGGAACAATCATGGCAAACGGGCTGCCGGAAACCAGAACCGCCACTTTTCCTTCGCAGATCCGGGCACAGGCGGTTGCAGGACGTTCGGTATATGCCGCGGCGGGAAACAAATTCAGTTTATCCTGTTTAATGAATGAGGCAAAATAAGAAGAATCCAGAAGAACCGGCAGTTCCACTTGCTCCAATCGGCGGCGCAGCGCCCGCACAGTGTCTGCCGGAGCGCGTTGTTTATCATAGCACAAACAATATTCCGTTTTTGCATGCGTGTGGGCAATATGAAGTTCCGCCACAAAGGTGTCGGTTCTAAATTGCCGCCGCAGCAGGGATACATTATTGCGCAGAAGTTCTGTAAATGCTTCCTGAGGGCCGTGCATATTCCCCTCGCCCCCCGGATTCGATACCGACCGCTGCGGCATCTCCTGGGTGGAGAGGGCGACAGCACAGGGGCACCCATCAATCAGAAGCACCGCCAGTCCATTGGCCAACCGTTCCACCAACGCGGTTTTTGTGGTGACGGGTGTACTTTCAGTTGGAATTCGACTCTGTGTCAGAAGATATCGGCATAATTGGGCACCATGACGGAAAGTCTTTTTCTCCTGCTCCAAAATAGACAATGCCATGACCGTCAGTTTTTCCGGGGAGGATAGCCCGGTAAAAAGCGTGATGCAGCAAGATACGCATCCCATCTTCAGATCCTTGCTGTAATAATCCAGAGAGTTTCCAAAGCGGGTCTGCAGAAACGCTTTGTTGCTCTGCAGGTCCCAGGCCAGTTTATCTTCCCCTTGTTGCGGCATTATGATACTCCCCCTTCCTGTTTTCAGTCTGCCCATCGAAAGAGAAAATATCAGTCTACCACAAAAGGAAAAGGCCCACCTTCAA
>CALXHN010000015.1 GCA_944388105.1 uncultured Gemmiger sp.
AAAGAAGGCGGTCCTGCAACAACCGCCCGCTTTATACCAGTTCCACCATCTCCGCGTCCGCCTTGCGAATGCTGAGCTCATATCCACGGATATTCAGTTCCATGGGGTCCCCCAGCGGCGCCACCTTGCGCACCAGGATCTGAACGCCTTTGGTCAGACCCATGTCCATGATGCGCCGGCGCACCGGACCTTCCCCGTGTACCTTGGCTACGGTGACGGTCTGCCCCACCTTGGCTTCTTTCAGCGTTTTCATTGTATTGCCTCCTCCATACAAATCTATGGCCAACGGCTTGCCCGTTCAGCTGACCAGAATGCGGTTTGCCATGGTCTTGTCCAGTGCCACCCGACTGTCCCTGACCTGCAGAATCAGGTTGCCGGACAACTGGCTGACAATCACGACCCGCGTGTCCAGCACAAAGCCCAGTTCGGCCAGGTGCTGACGCACATCATCCCGTCCGGTGATCTTCCGGATGGTGTAGCTTTCTCCGATTTTGCCCATGGTGATCGGCAGCAAATTGTTCCCCTTCTTTCTGTCCTGTGCTGGTATGGCCCCGGATAAACGATATCAGTTAGTTTTTACTAACTTTCGGATCATTTGCAGTTTATAACCACTAACCGGGAATGTCAATCCTTTTTCTTGCATTTCAGGTTAGTTTGTGCTAATGTTTTAAGTAAAGACCAATAAAGCGAGGCTTTTTTTATGAAGATTCACCAATCTGCAGAAGATTATCTGGAAAAAATTCTTATGATCCAGGAGCGGAAGGGCGAAGTCCACTCCATTGACATTGCCAATGAGCTGGGCTTTTCCAAGCCAAGTGTCAGCGTAGCCATGAAGAATCTGCGGCTGGCAGGTTATATTTCCATGGACGGTGCCGGCTGCATCACCCTGGAAGCACCGGGATACGAGATCGCCACCCGGATCTACCAGCGCCACAAGCTGCTGACCCGCATCCTCATGGCTTTGGGTGTGGATGAGGAGACCGCTGCAGAAGACGCCTGCAAGATCGAGCACGACCTGAGCCCCGAAACCTTCGACCGGCTGGCCGAATACGCCGAAAAGCATTTCCCCGAAGAATAATCTTTTTCCCAACGAAAACAAAACCGGCGCCCGCACGGAGAGTACACGGGCGCCGGTTTTGCTGATTCGGAAAGCCTTTTTCAAAAGATCGCAAATGGCTGTGTACGTTCTTTTTCAGGCTGGAAATAATCGAATTGGAAACAGTTGTCTGCACTACACCGCCACGGTAAGGCGGGTGGGGGTGAATCCGCTGCGGTAACAGCGCAGATACACCTCCGTGCATTTGCGGTATTGCGCAAAACGGGCACGCGCGGCATCCGGATCGCCGTATGCTTTCCAGTATCCCTTGCATGTATAATTTTTTCCCTTGTTCTGCACAAACCCGACCACGTCCTCCAGGGGATATCCCAGGAAAACACCGATCTCATGCGGGAATTCCGCTTCCGTGCACAGACGCGACGAAAGATGCGCCAGCTGGGATTCCAAAGGACCTGTGCCATACCCGGCCTCTGCCAGATAGGCCTGTACCTCTGTCCGCTGCAGGATCTCCCGCAGGCGATTGGCACGGTACACATAGATGAGAAAGGCGGAGGTCAGCGAACAGGCCTTGAGCACCTGAATCTTTACGCCCCTGGATGCCAGCTGGGAACGCCAGACCGCAAGGGTTTTATGCATGGAGGCCGCATCCGGCTCCACCCAGCGGAACAGATTGGCCGGTTTGATGCCGGCCATGACCGGCGCACACTGGGTAATGAAGGCCACGCCAAAATCTCTGCGCATAAAAATCACCTCCCGGTTTTGTTGGTCCGTCGGTTAGCTAAAGCTAACCAATAAGTCAAAAACAGCCCATCTCGCCTTTTTCGCCAGAAAGCGAAGGGCAGGATGGCGTCATCAGTTAGTCTTTTCTAACCGATGCAATGACTATATCACACTGCGGCTTTTCTGTCAAGCACTTTCTGCTCAATTTTTTTATACAGACCTGTTTGTATCCCTGCAAGGTCCGCTTTCCCGGTTCCAGTCTTTCCAATTTTTTCCTGCTATGATATACTAAAGGCACATCGTCAGCGCAGAATGATTCATCTTCAACACGGAGGAGGTGCGGCATGGATCATATTCTGTACGTCGAAATCAACCTGATCTGCATTTTGATTGTGGTGCTGGAAATCGTGCAGCTGGCGCGGGACATTGATAAGTCCCCCCGGGTACGACTTTTCACCGGTCTGATGTGCTGTGCCCTGCTGAGTTTTGGTTTTGACCTTGCCTGGGCCCTGCTGCATGCGGCCGGCGCGCCGGAACCCCTGAGCTGGACCGTCAACCAACTGTATTTCCTGGCTCTGAACCTGACCTCGGTTTTTTGGATGCTGTACGCCGAGACCTGTATGGAATCCTGCTGGCTGCAAAAGCGCAGCCTGTTCTGTCTTTCCCTGACGCCGGCCGCGGTCCTGCAGATCATCACCCTGGCAGGGCTGGTGTTTTACATCGGTCCGGAAGGATACCAGCGCGGCCCTTTGCACTGGTTCCAGGTGGCGGTCGCCTATCTCTACATCTTCTGGCCCGCCGGAAAGGCCTACATCAAATCCACCCAGCGGCGCTATTACGCCCATCGATCCGAATACCGGATGCTGGCGTCCTTTGTGCTGTTCCCATTGTTGTTCTCCGCCCTGCAGCTATTTTTGGGCGGCGATGCTCCTATGCTGTGCGTGGGCATCACCTTGTCCATCATCCTGCTGTACCAGAACCGGCAGGCGCGGCTGATCTCCCGGGACCCGCTGACCGGCCTGAACAACCGTACCCAGCTGATACAGTATCTTTCCGAGCACATCAAAAGCCACGACAAGACTTTGTATCTGCTGATGATGGACGCCAACCGGTTCAAGAACATCAACGACACCTACGGGCACACCGCCGGAGACCGGGCACTGGTGCAGATTGCCACAGCCCTGAAGAAATCGGTGCCGCCCCGGTTCCTGATTGCACGGTACGGCGGCGATGAATTCATTGTGGCCGGAGAGGCAGACAGCGAACCGGAGATCTGTCAGCTGCGGGACCGCATCATCCAGACCCTGGCACAAGAAAACGCGGCCAGCGGGGAGCCCTGGCACCTGTCCCTGTGTATCGGCTATGCGGCATACAGCGACAAGATGAACACCATCCCGGACCTGATCGAAGCCGCCGACCGGGAACTGTACAAAGCCAAAAGAAACCTGACCCACTAGCCCAATAAAACAGACAGCCCTCCGCCGGGAAGACCGGACGGAGGGCTGTCTGTTTTTTAGTCGGATTACAGCTGATGCTGTTCGATCCAGGTTTCCACTTCCCGGGCCAGATCGGTGAGGCTGCCGGGGGTGAAGGGGACTTTCATGCCCGCAGCCTCGGCCAGCTCCGCATAAGAAGCGGTGCCGGCCAGGCGGGTCAGCTTGAGGTAACGCTGCCAGGCATCCTGATGGTCATGCAGCGCTGCAATAAAGAACTGCAGGGCAATGACGGTGGCCAGACAGTAGTCGATGTAGTAGAAGGGGCACTCATAGATGTGCAGCTGGCGCTGCCAGCCCGCGCCCCGGCCGTAGAAAGGCAGGTCGCCGAACTCGTTCCAGGGACGGTACTTCTGTTCCAGCTTGAGCCATTCGGCATTGCGCTGTTCCGGGGTCAGGTCCGGATTCTGGTAGACAATATGCTGGAACTCGTCCACCATGCAGCCGTAGGGCAGGAATACGAAGCTGTCCTCGGCGTGATACAGTTCATACTTGTCGGTGTCGGGACCGAAGAAGAGATGATGCCAGGGTGCGGTGAGGAACTCCATGGACATGGAGTGGATCTCGGCGCTTTCCATGCCGGGACACTGCAGTTCCTGGGGGATCTCGGTGCGGGCGGCCAGATAGGCCTCCAGGGCGTGGCCGGCTTCATGGGTAAGCACATTCACATCTCCGGAAGTGCCGTTCCAGTTTGCAAAGATGAAGGGGGCTTTGTGGTCGGGGATGATTTCCTCATAGCCGCCGGTCATCTTGCCGGGACGGCTCATGACATCAAACATCTCGTTGTCCTGCATGAAGTCGATGAATTCCCCGGTGATAGGGCTCAGTTCATGGTACATCTTGCGGGCACCGGCCATGAGCTCCTCATAGGTGCCGTGGGGTGCCGGATTGCCGTCCGCAAAGCAGACACCGGAATCCCAGAACATGGGATGCTCGTTGCCGGTGCGCTTGGCACGCAGGTCCAGCATGCGGCGCAGCAGAGGCACCACCTGTTCTTCCACTTCCTTGCGGAAGGCGGCCACTTCCTTCTGTCCGTAACCGATGCGGTTCATGCGGACATAGCTCAGCTCGCTGTAATCCTTGTAGCCCAGAATGTGGGCCTGTTCGGTGCGATTCTTGACCAGCCGGTCATACAGATCGTCGAACTCGGCACGATGGGCATCAAAGTAGGAGGCTTCAGCCTCATAGGCAGCCCGACGCATGGCAGGGTCCAGGCTCTGCTTGTAGGGCGTCAGCTGGGGGATGGTCAGCTGCTTGCCGTCCAGTTCTACCAGGGCGCCGCCGTACAGACGCTGATAGGCGCTGGTCAGGGTGTTTTCTTCCTTCTGCAGGTCGATGACCCGCTCGTCCATGGACAGCACCCGGTTCTTCAGGGTGGGCAGAACGGTGGAACCGAAGGCTTTTTCCAGGGCGTCGGCGTGGGGATTGGACAGGATGGCCCGGGCGATTTCGGTCTCGGCATTGGCCACGGCAGGGCCGTTGGCATCAAACCAGTCCTGCTCGGCTGCCCAGGTCGTGTCACGGGTGTCCAGGGTATAATGGATATTGGCCAGCACCTGGGCGGTGCGGTAATGGGCCAGGAAGTCGTTTTCCTCCCGGTAAAGGTGGATCAGTTCTTCCCCGCTTTCGGCAGCGGCCAGACGGACAGCCAGACTCTTGCAGCCGGTAAGCACCGCCTCCAGATCCGGGCGCTGGTAAGGCATTTCAGAAAATTTCATGGGGTAAGGGTCTCCTTTCATGAGGTTTTGCGCTTGTCTTTTAGGATAACACACTTGCCACAAAAAGGAAAGCCGCTGCTTGCGTTTGACGGCGAAAAGAGGTAGTATAGAACCAGGTGAAAACCATACCTGAAAGGGAGATGTTTGCAATGACATATCAGGATATTGCAGCGCAGGCGCGCGGCCAGATGGGCCCCTGCAAAGCCTGTGCCGTATGCGACGGCCGTGCCTGCCGGGGGACCATTCCCGGCCCGGGCGCCAAGGGTGTGGGCGACTGCGCCATCCGCAACTATGCGGCCTGGCAGGCCGTTCATGTGAACATGGACACGCTGTGTGAGCCCGGTACGCCGGACACCAGCTGCACCATGTTGGGGCATACCTTCAAGGTCCCGGTGTTTGCGGGCCCCGTGGGTGCCGTGCAGCTGCACTACGGCACCAAGTATGATGACCTTGCCTACAATGATATTCTGGTCCCCGCCTGCCGGGATGCGGGCATTCTGGCCTTCACCGGCGACGGAACCAACCCTGCCGTGATGGAAGCCGCCTGCCGGGTCATCGGCGCCAATGCCGGGTTCGGTGTTCCCACCGTCAAGCCCTGGGATACCGCCACCGTGGCCAGAAAAATGGCCCTGGTCCGGGAATCCGGCGCCTTTGCGGCTGCCATGGACATTGATGCCGCCGGATTGCCTTTCCTGAAGAATCTGGACCCGCCCGCCGGCAGCAAGACGGTGGAGCAGCTGGGCGAGATCATCCGGGATGCGGGTGTTCCCTTTATCGTCAAGGGCATCATGACCGTCAAGGGGGCCGAAAAGGCCGTGCAGGCCGGCGCGACCGGCATTGTGGTCTCCAACCACGGCGGCCGTGTGCTGGACGGCACCCCCGCCACCGCCGAAGTCCTGCCGGAAATTGCCAAGGCCGTGAAGGGCCGTGCGCTGATCCTGGTGGATGGCGGCATCCGCACCGGTCTGGATGTGTTCCGCGCCCTGGCATTGGGTGCCGACGCGGTACTGATCGCGCGGCCTTTTGTCACCGCCGTGTACGGTGCCGGCGCCGAGGGCGTGAAGGCCTATGTGGACCAGCTGGCCGCCGAACTGGCCGACACCATGGCCATGTGCGGCGCCAAGACCCTGGCCGACATCACCCCGGATATGGTTCGGCTGTAACCGGTATAAAAAGCAAGAAGCCCCGGGCTGCATCTGCCAGAATGGCAGGCAGCCCGGGGCTTTGTTTTGGTGTTCAGTATCAGCGATGTGGTCGGAACCGCCGCAATACGGTTCCGGGACAGATTACTTTTCGTCGGATTCTTTCTTTTTCTGGCCGAAGCGGTACTCGGTGCCGTTGCGCAGGCGCTGGATATTGGACCGATGCATGTAAATGACCATGGCCGCCATGATGACGCTGCAGACAAAGATAAAGATCAGGTTGGGCACGTCCGCACCGTGCCAAGCCCAGAAGCAGAGCGTCAGGATGGGATACACCGCCGCAATGATGATGCTGCCCAGGGAAACGATGCGGGTGATGGCAAACTCAATGAGGAAGATCACCACCAGCATCAAAAACACCAGGGGCTGCAATGCCAGAATGGCGCCGCCGCAGACCAGCACCCCCTTGCCGCCCTTGAAGCCGAACCAGACCGGCTTCATGTGGCCGATACAGGCAAAGATGGCGGCCAGATAGGCCCCGCAGGCCGGGTCCAGCTGAGGCACCAGGGCGGTGAACAGCCATTTGCCGATGAACACCGCCACAGCACCTTTGGCCACATCGCCGATAGCGGTGGCCGCTCCGGGCAACTTGCCGTAGGTACGCAGCATGTTGGTCATGCCGGCGCTGCCACTGCCGTGGGTCCGCACATCATCACGGCAGAGCAGGCGGGAAATGAGGATTCCGAAAACGATGCTGCCCAACAGGTAGCCTTCCAGGGCCACCAGCACAACAGCTGCAATGAGATTGAGAGTCATGATTCCTTCCCCTTTCGCTTATCGGGCCGACCCGTCGCCGTGTTCACGCACAAGCATGCGCACCGGCGTGCCGGTCAGGCCGAAGTTCTCACGGATCTGGTTTTCGATATACCGCTGATACGAGAAGTGGAACAATGCCCGCTGGTTGACAAAGCAGACGAATGTGGGCGGGCGGGTGGAACTTTGGGTGATATAGAAGATCTTCAGGCGCTTGCCCTTGTCTGAAGGCGGCTGTACCCGCGCCGTGGCCCGGGCCAGCATCTCGTTGAGGGCGCCGGTGGGGATGCGGGTGCCGTTCTGCACATCCACATAGTGGATGGTCTCGAACAGCTTGTCAATGCGCTGGCCGGTCTTGGCGCTGATGAAGATGATGGGCGCGTAGGACATGAAGCTGAAGGATTCTTCCAGCTCCTTGCGCATGCGGTCCATGGTGTAGGTGTCCTTTTCCACCGCGTCCCACTTGTTCACCGCAATGATGCAGCCCTTGCCCTGTTCATGGGCGTAGCCCGCCACCTTGGAATCCTGTTCGGTAAAGCCCACGGTGGCGTCGATCATGATGACGCAGACCCGGCTGCGCTCCACCGCCGCCAGACTGCGCAGCACGCTGAAGCGTTCCACGCCGCTTTCCACCTTGCCCTTTTTGCGCAGGCCGGCGGTGTCGGTGAAGATGAACTTGCCGTACTGGTTTTCCACCTCGGTGTCGATGGCGTCCCGGGTGGTACCGGCCTCATTGGCCACGATCAGGCGGTCTTCGCCCAGGATGTGGTTGATGAGGCTGGACTTGCCCACGTTGGGGCGGCCGATGACGGCCACCGGAATGCGGTCCTCGTCCTCCTGCTCCTCCTCCGAGAAGTTCAGATGGGCGCAGACGGCGTCCAGCAGGTCGCCGGTGCCGTGGCCGTGCACGCCGGAAACGGGCACCAGTTCCCCCAGACCCAGGGCGTAGAAATCGTACAGCTCCATGGGCGGGTCGCCGATTTTATCACATTTGTTCACGGCCAGCACCACCGGCTTGCCGCTGCGCATGAGCATGGAAGCCACCTCGTGGTCCTGGGGTGTCACCCCGGCCCGCAGGTCGGTGACCATGACGATGCAGTCAGCGGAATCAATGGCCATCTGGGCCTGCTGACGCATGTGGGCCAGGATGCCGTCGTCAATGCTGGGTTCGATACCGCCGGTATCCACCAGCAGGAACCTGTGGCCGTTCCATTCGCAATCGCAGAAGATGCGGTCCCGGGTGACGCCGGGGGTATCCTCCACGATGGCGATGCGCTGGCCGGTGAGTTTGTTGAAGATGGTGGACTTGCCCACATTGGGGCGGCCCACGATGGCCACGATCGGTTTTGCCATGTGGTCATTCCTCCTTTGGCTTGTGAGGGGCGGATTTGAGCATCCGTACCCCCAGGTAGGCGCGGCAGCTGCCCGCGCCGTCGGTGGGGATCACCACCACCCGGCAGCCCAGGGCTTCGCCCAGCTGTTCGGGGGTGATATCGTCGAGGAAGCGGTCTTCCTCATCCTGCAGCATCACTTCGGGCACGGCCAGGATGTGTCCGCTGAGTTTGCCGCGGCATTGGTCGATGATGTCGGTGGCGGTAACCAGACCTGCCACGCTCACGTTGCCGCCGAAAAAGCGGTTTTCGATGGCGTGGACGGTAATGTGCACGCCGGGATAGCGGCGGTGGGTCTCCTGGGCCATCTGCTCGATGAGCGGGGCCGCCAGGGTGCCGGTAACCACGTCGATGCGGCGGGGCAGCACCAGACGCCGGGGCTTGGCCAGCTCCTCCAGGAAGGTGTCATGGTAGCGCCGCCACATGCCCACGCCGTCCTCCAGCTGGGCGAAATCGTCATAGAACTCGGTGGGCGGGATCTCCCGTCCGGCGGTGAGATACCACTCGTCGCTGGGATAGACGATGCTGCGGCCGTACTGCTCCCGGCAGCGGCGGCTGTACTCTTCCAGGATATCCAGGGTCTGGGCGGCGGTCTCAGCGTCGTAAGCAGTCAGTTTGAACAGCTTGTCCCGGTAATCGGTGATGCCCGCCGGCACCGCCGCGATGCTGCCCACATGGGGCCGCAGGGCCAGCAGGTCGTCCAAGGTGCGGCGCAGCTCATCCCCGTCATTGATGCCCCGGCAGAGCACCAGCTGACAGTTCATCTCGATGCCGCCCTTGGCGAACATGTCCAGATACCGGAGGGTATCGGCGGCTTTCTTGTTGGCCATCATCCGCACCCGCAAAGCGGGGTTGGTGGTGTGCACCGAAATGAAGATGGGGCTGATGTGCATCTTGATGATGCGCTCCACTTCCCTTTCGGAAAGGTTGGTCATGGTGATATAGTTGCCGTACAGGAAGGACAGGCGCTCGTCGTCATCCTTGAAATAGAGGGGCGCCCGCATGCCCGGGGGCAGCTGGTCGATGAAGCAGAACATGCAATGGTTATCGCAGCTGTGCTTTTCATCCGCCAGATAGGTCTTGAAGTTGCAGCCGAAGGGCTCGTACTGCTCCTTTTCCACCGGGATGTCCCGCTGCCGGCCGTCCTCACAGACGGTGAGGGTGAAGCGCTCGGAGGCGGTGTAGAACTGATAGTCCAGGGCATCGCACAACGGGTTGCCGTCGATGGCCGTCAGCAGACAGCCGGCGCCCAGGCCCAGACGCTGGGCCACAGAGTTTTCGTCCACGCTTTGAACGACCAGCGGCATGATCCTTTCCCCTTTCCATTCGCATCAGTAACAGTAGTATACCACGAAAATACGCAAAGAAAAAGAGGGGGCACTGGCCCCCTCCCCTGCTTTGAAAAAATCCGCTCAGGCTTCCTTGTTGACCTTAACGACTTCACGGCCTTTGTAGTAGCCGCACTTGCCACAAACCTGATGGGGCACCGTCAGCTCGCCGCACTGAGGACATTTCACCAGCGTAGGCGCTTCCAGCTTCCAGACATTGGAACGGCGCTTGTCGCGGCGGGCTTTGGACTGCTTTCTCTTAGGGACTGCCATTTTATCGCACCTCCTTGGTGAATTTCAACTAAGCAGTTGTTTTAATATGCTAAGCCTTGCATCCACAGGGGCGGCTTCGGCCGCCACTTGGCAGGCACAGCCTTCCGCTTTTCTTTTGCCGCAGATGGGGCATAGACCTTGGCAATCGGGGCTGCACAGCAGCACCCGCGGGACCTCGAAGATCAGTTCCTGATAGGCGAGTTCCCGCAAATCCAGTTGACCCTGGTCATCCAGAGGCAGCTCGAAGTCGATGTCATCGAGATCGCGCATACGCACCAGATATTCCCGGGTGAAGTCGTAAGATTCATGCACAGGCGCCAGACAGCGGGCACATTCGGCCTCAATACTGGCCTTGACGTGCAGCGTCATCACCGCGCCTTCCTGGGTGGGATGAGCGGTAAACGCACATTCCAGCGGGTCGGGCACACGGAAACCATCCCAGTCAGCTGCCGAGAGATCGGCGGAAAACTGCGTTGTATAGGGGGTTTTCGCGCTTTGCAGAAAGTTCCGTATATCGAATTGCATACTTCACCTCAAAAGGTCGCTTATCTAGTATACACAAGGAAGGGGGGCTTGTCAACCAAAATCTGCAAAAAACCGCAAGAAATTGTTTTTGGGCCTTTCCCTGCCACAAGAAAAGGGGCGGTGCCCCGAAAGGACCGCCCCTGCCGCACTGCGGTTTACAGATACTTTTTGATGCCTTCGGGCAGATCTTCCACGTTGGCGGAAACGGTGACAACCACTTCCACGTTGTTGGCGGTGATCTTGTCGATTTCGGCCAGGACCTTGGTGGCCTGCTCCATGTCGTGGTCCACGACCTTCAGGATGCCGTCGATGAACAGCTCGGTGATATCGTAGTTGCCGGCCAGAACGCCTGCAACAAAGCCGTAGAACATCTCGGCGCCCTTGATGTCATACTCGTCCACATCCAGCAGACGGGCCTTGTGGTTGATCTCGGTGGTGAGCTTCATGGACTTTTCAATAACGACGATGTTGCCGGCCGAAGTGCGGGTGGCCTGGTCGATCATGTCGATGAGGGTCTTGGTCTTGCCGGAGCCTTTGGCGCCTACGATGAGTTTGATCATAAGAGTGTGCCTCCTTAAAAGTAGTCGGGGAAACTATCCTCAGCCGTTGAGCTTGGCTTCCAGCTCAGCCTTCTGGGCTTCGTAGCCGGGTTTGCCCAACAGAGCGAACATATTCTTTTTGTAGCTTTCCACGCCGGGCTGGTCGAAGGGGTTGACCGACAGCAGGTAGCCGGACACGGCGCAGGCCTTCCAGAAGAAGTAGATCAGGGCGCCCACGTTGTAGGCATCCAGGCTGTCCACTTCAATCACACCCAGCGGCACGCCGCCGTCGGTGTGGGCCAGGATGGTGCCTTCCATGGCCTTGCGGTTGACAACCGACATGTTCTGGTTGGCCAGGAAGTTCAGGCCGTCGAAGTTGCCTTCCAGTTCGGGGATGAAGAAGTCCTCCCGGGTGTTCTTGATATCCACATAGGTCTCGAACATCACCCGGCTGCCGTCCTGCAGGAACTGGCCCATGGAGTGCAGATCGGTGGAGAAGATGCAGGAAGTGGGCATCAGGCCCTTCTGGTCCTTGCCTTCGCTCTCGCCGAACAGCTGCTTGTACCATTCGTTCATCATGGTGAAGTCCGGCTCAAACGCAGCCAGAGTCTCCACCTTCTTGCCCTTGCGGTACAGGATGTTGCGGGTCATGGCGTAACGATAGGCATCGTTGTCCATGCTGCAGACACTGAACTGCTCCCGGGCATCAGCAGCGCCCTTCATCAGGGCATCAATATCGATACCGGCACAGGCAATGGGCAGCAGGCCCACGGCGGTGAGCACCGAGTAACGGCCGCCCACGTCGTCGGGGACCACGAAGGTGGGCCAGCCCTGGGCGTCGGCCAGCTGCTTCAGAGTGCCGCGGGCACGGTCAGTGGTGGCGTAGATGCGCTTGTTGGCTTCCTCAGCACCAACGGAATCTTCCAGCAGCTTGCGCAGCACACGGAAAGCCAGAGCGGTCTCGGTGGTGGTGCCGGACTTGGAGATGACGTTGATGGAGAAGCGCTTGCCCTTGGTCATGCGGATGATGTCGTTCAGGGCCGTGGGAGAGATGGTATTGCCGCAGAAATAAATCTTCAGGCCGTCTTCGGTCTCGTTGTGGAACTGGCCCTTGACGGCCTCCACCACAGCGCGGGCGCCCAGATAGGAACCGCCGATGCCAGCGACCAGCAGCACATCGGAGTCAGAGCGGATCTTCTCCGCCGCCTGCTTGATGCGGGCAAACTCCTCTTTGTCATAATTGACAGGCAGGTCGAGCCAACCCAAGAAGTCATTGCCTGCGCCGGATTTCGTCTCCAGCTGGCGGTGGGCGAGCTCGACCTGCGGAAAGATAGCGTCATATTCTTCAGGACGGATAAATTTTGCCAGATGTTTGCCATTGTATTTGACACTCATCGTTAGCTCCTCCTTTGATTGTTAGTAATTCCATGATACCGTTTCGCAGCGGCCTTGTCAAGCTTTGACGGCGCTGCTTTTCATTGCTTTTGCACAAAATTTTCGCCTTGCGGAATCAGGGACTGGGCAAGCCTGCCAAGGCAGAAGCCAAAACTGCGCGCCGCTACGTCACCCGCGGCCACAATGGGACAGGAAGCCAGCTCGGTGCCGTTGTTGAGAATTTTGATGGTGCCGAGCGTTTGTCCGGCGCTGACCGGTGCCTGCACCGCCGAAGGCAGCGTGATCTGGGACGTGAGTTCCCCCACCTGATCCTTGGGCATCAGGTAGCTGCCGGGAGCGGTATACTCCAGTTCCACCAGTTCTGTGGTCCCCCCTTCCACCGGCAGGTTTTGGGGGGTATCCTCCGGCAGGGTGGCGGCCATACTCTCGTAATTCACAAAGCCGTAATCCAGCAGGGCGGTAGCCGCGTTGAAACGGTCCTGACTGGAAGGCGATCCCAGCACCACCGCGATCAAGCGCAGGTTGCCCCGCTGGGCACTGGCACTGATGCACACCCCCGCCTTGCCGGTCGTGCCCGTTTTCAGGCCGGTGATCCCGTTATAGTTTTTGAGCAGTTTGTTGGTGTTGATGAGCTGGGTGGTGCCGTTCCGCAGGTAATCCATCCAGATCATGCAGTAATCCTCCACCTCCGTGTGATGGAGCAGCATCTCCCGGCTCATAATCGCCACATCCCGGGCGGTGGAAAGGTGCCCGTCAGTATCCAGGCCGCAGGCATTTTCAAAGTGGGTGTTGGTCATGCCCAGTTCGGCGGCCTTCTCATTCATCATGGCCACAAAGGCAGGCTCGCTGCCGCCCACATACTCGGCCACCGCCACGGCAGCATCATTGGCGCTGGAGATGCAGATGGCCTTGAGCATGTCATCAAGGGTCATCTGTTCCCCGGGTTCCAGCCAGATCTGGCTGCCGCCCATGCTGTAGGCATGTTCGGACACGGGGACATAGTCGTCCAGGGAAATTCTGCCGGCTTCCAGTGCCTCAAAAGTCAGCAGCAGGGTCATCACTTTGGTGATGGATGCAATGGGCCGCTGCTCGTCGGCATTTTTTTCGTACAGGACGGTGCCGGAGTCCTCATCAATCAGAATGGCCGCCTGACAGGGCACATCAAAATCCGCCGCGGTCGCGGGCTCGATATCCTGCGCCCAGGCTGACGGAACCGCTGCCAGACACAAGGTCAGGCACAACACCAGGCACACAAGCCGTTTTTTCATGCGGAAGCCTCCCCTTTTGCAAAACTCTTGCCCCATCCTATGCGGCACGGCGCCGGAATATGGCTGCTTGTGCTTTCGGCCGTTTGCCTTTATAATAGTAGAATCAGATTTTTTAGAGCAAAAGGATGGACCGAACTATGCGCGTCAGCTTTTATACCCTTGGCTGCAAAGTCAACCAGAACGAGACCGGTGCCCTGGCCCAGCTGTTTGAGGCCAGCGGCTACACCGTGGTCGAGACCGGCGAGGCCGCCGACGTGTATGTGGTCAACAGCTGCACGGTGACCAACTTCGGCGACCAGAAGAGCCGCAAATGGCTGCGCCGCCAGAAGCGGGAGCATCCCGGCGCGGTGACCGTTCTCACCGGGTGCTACCCCCAGGCTTTTCCGGAGGAGGCAGCAGCCATTGCGGAGGCGGACGTGGTCACCGGGTCGGGTAACCGCCATGCCATTCTGCAGGCGGTGCAGAAGGTGCTGGACGGCACCGCCGAGCGGGTGGTGGACATCCGTCCCCACGAAAAGGGGGAAAAATTCGAGGAGCTGCCCATGGACCGCTTTGCGGAACACACCCGGGCTTTTGTGAAGGTGGAGGACGGCTGCAACCGCCGCTGCGCCTACTGTGTCATTCCCCGGGCCCGGGGTCCGGTGCGCAGTCGGGCAGAAAGCAGCATTCTGGAGGAGCTGCGCCGTCTGGTGCAGACCGGCTACCGGGAAGTGGTTCTGACAGCCATCAGTCTGCCCAGCTACGGCACCGACACCGGCACCGGACTGGCGGAGCTGGTGGAACATGCGGCGGCAGTTCCGGGCATTGACCGCATCCGTCTGGGCAGTCTGGACCCGGACATGCTCACCGACGAGGATATCCGCCGTCTGGCCGCCGTGCCCCAGCTCTGCCCCCAGTTTCACCTGAGCCTGCAGAGCGGCTGCGACAAGACCTTGCGGGCCATGCGCCGCCCCTACACCACCGCCCAGTATGCCCAGGTAGTGCGCAAGCTGCGGGAAGCCTTCGGCGCCGAAGAACTGAGCCTGACCACCGACGTGATCGTGGGCTTTCCCGGAGAGACGGAGGAGGACTTTGAAAAGAGCATGGAGTTTGTCACAGCCCAGCGCTTTCTGAAGGTGCACGTTTTCCCCTACTCCCGTCGTTCGGGCACACCGGCCTATGATTTCCCGGACCAGATTCCCGAGCACGAGAAGGAGGCCCGCAGCCGCCGCATGAGTGAGGCCGTGGAGGCCGTGCGGGCCCAGGAAGCGGCCGCCATGCAGGGACGCAAAGCCGAAGTGCTGCTGGAAACGCCCCTGTCCGCCACCCTCTTCACCGGATACACCAAGCAGTATCTGCCGGTGGCGGTCACCGCGCCCGGGCACAAAAGTGGAGACATCGTGACCGTGACCCTGGGAGAATGGGACGGGCAGCGCAGCAAAGCCGCGGCCGAAGAGTGAACCATCCGACTGTACAATTATTTTCAGGCAGAGGCGTACCGCACGTCTCTGCCTTTTTTATTGGCCAAAGGGCGCCCAAAAAAGAACGTCTCCTGTCAATTTGGTGTTTTCCCCCGCAAATTTGTGTTTTCCCCTTGCCAAACGCGGCGGTTCTTGGTAATATTTTAACAGGAGCCACATGTTCTATAAAATTGCGGGAAAAGGCGTATTTTTCCGTGCGCTCCCAAAATGCGTATTAAGGAGAGTAAAGCGCAATGAGAGGCATTTATACCCCTGTCACCGACATTCGGCGCAAAGTCTTTACCGAAGTTGCCCGGATGGCCTACGAAGTTACCGATAAGCAGGACATCGACTATCTGATGCGGGAACTTCCGTATGAGATCATCCCCGGCGAGGAACGCTCGCTGCGCAGCAGCATCTTCCTGGAGAGAGCCATCGTGTCCGAACGTATCCGTCTGGCCATGGGTCTGTCCCTGCGTCCTCTGGATGAGAGTGTCTCGGCCAGCGAAGGTCTGGACAACATCATCACGGCGGACAAGTACTATGAACCGCCCCTGATCAACGTCATCAAGTACGCCTGCAACAAGTGCCCCGAAAAGCTCATCAAGGTCACGTCCCTGTGCCAGGGATGTCTGGCACATCCCTGCCAGGAAGTCTGCCCCAAGAAGGCCATCAGCTTCCGCAACGGCAAGAGCCACATCGACCAGAGCCTGTGCGTCAAGTGCGGCCGCTGTGTGGCCACCTGCCCCTACAACGCCATCGTGCGTGTGGAGCGTCCCTGCGCCAAGGCCTGCGGCATGGATGCCATTCACTCCGACGCTTACGGCCGTGCGGAGATTGATTACAACAAATGCGTGAGCTGCGGCATGTGCCTGGTGAACTGCCCCTTCGGCGCCATTGTGGACAAGGGCCAGATCTTCCAGCTGATCCAGTCCATCAAGCGCGGCGACCGTGTCATCGCCATCGTCGCCCCCGCTTTTGTCAACCAGTTCCCCGGCGTCACCCCTGCCAAGCTGCGGGAGGCCATGAAGCTGCTGGGCTTTGCCGGCATCTCCGAGGTTGCCATCGGCGCCGACCTGTGCACCATTGATGAGGCCAAGGACTTCATGGAAGAAGTTCCCGCCAAGCATCCCTTCATGGGCACCTCCTGCTGCCCCGCCTGGAGCGTGATGGCCAAGAAGCTCTTCCCCGAATATGCCGACTGCATCAGTATGACCATGACGCCCATGGTGCTGACCGCCCGCCTGATCAAGAAGGACGACAAGAACGCCCGCATCTGCTTCATCGGCCCCTGCGCCGCCAAGAAGCTGGAAGCCAGCCGCCGTTCCGTGCGCAGTGAAGTGGACTTCGTGCTGACCTTCGAGGAACTGATGGGCCTGTTTGAAGCCAAGGAGATTGACTTCAGCTCCCTGCCCGACGATCCCACTGACAACTTCGACGAAGCCAGCGGCGACGGCCGTGGGTTCGCGGTTTCCGGCGGCGTGGCCCAGGCTGTGGTCAATGTCATCAAGAAGCTGGACCCCACCCGCGAAGTCAAGGTTGCTTCGGCCCAGGGTCTGGCGGATTGCCGCAAGATGATGATGATGGCCAAGGCCGGCAAGTACAACGGATACCTGCTGGAAGGCATGGGCTGCCCCGGCGGCTGCATTGCCGGCGCCGGCACCCTGGCCGACCCTGCCCGCAGCGCCGCCATGCTGGCCAAGTACAAGGCTCAGGCGCCCATGTCCAACCCGCTGGACACCCCGTACCGCGAGAATCTGGAAGCACTGAAGTACTGATAGTTCGCCTTTACGGAACCTGACAGACAAGAAAGAGCCCCCGCACCGTTCGGTGCGGGGGCTCTTTGATTTATGTTTACTTGTGGTACTTCATACCGGCATTGATGGTACAGGCCCGGTAGAGCTGTTCGGTCAGCACCAGACGGGCCAGCTGATGGGGCAAGGTGATGCGTCCCAGAGAGATCCGCGCCTGGGCCGCCGCCTTGACCTGGGGAGAGAGACCATGGGAGGAGCCGATAAGGAACGCCATGTCCCCCGCTCCGCTGTTGGCACGGTCCGCAATCATGGCGGCCAGGTCCTCGCTGGAAATCTGACGGCCCTCCACGCACAAAGCCACTACATAGGCCCCTTTGCGCACCGCCGCCAGCATGGCTTTGCCTTCCTTGTCCAGCGCCTTTTCAATCAGGGCCGGACTGGGATTACGGTCGGACACCGGTGCTTCCGGCAGTTCGACAATGCGGAAATGACAGAATCCGCCCAGCCGTTTCTGGTACTCGGCCACACCCGCCGCAAAATACGCGGCATTGAGCTTTCCGACGCAGATCAGATCGATGTTTTGCATGGGACAGACCTCAGAATTCTATGTAGGTAGAAACTTCATTGCGGCTCTGGGCCTGGATCAGCACATCCCGTCCGGGCTGGATGCCTGCACTGAGCAGCACATTGTAGACGGTGGTCAGCGCCAGTTCCGGTGTATTGTTGGTCTGGCTCAGATGGCACAGCGCGAACTTTTTGCAGCCATCCTGGATCAGATCCAGCACCGCAGCGGCACAGGCACGGTTGTCCAGATGTCCCCGGTCACTGGCAATGCGGACCTTGAGATAATACGGATACGGCCCGCCATGGAGGCTGAAGGCATCATAGTTGGCTTCCAGCGCCACCAGGCTGCACCCGGCCAGGTTTTCGGCCACCACCGGGGTCAGTTCACCCAGGTCAGTGGCCAGGGCCATGGTATGGCCGTCCGGCGTACGGATGCGGTAACCGCAGCAGGGCACGTCATGGCTGGTGGGAAAAGACTTTACGGTGAAACCGCCGATCTCTTCCGTCCGCCCGTCCATGGCCACCGCGTCGATGGCCGGCGGCAAAGTGCCCCGGGATTCCAGCATGTCCAGCGTGGCCGCGCTGGAAAAGACCGGCACATTGTAATGCTTGAGGAAGGTTTCCAGGCCGGCCACATGGTCGGCGTGTTCATGGGTGATGAGGATGCCTTCGCAGTCCGAGACGGCCAGCCCCAGGCTGGACAGCGCCTTCAGGGTGGTGCGGCAGCTCTTGCCCATGTCAATAAGAAGGTAACGGCCCTGGTGGACCACCAGGGCGCAGTTACCGGAAGAACCGGAATATAGAGTTGTGAACAAAGCCATGGACGCAACCTCGTCACATGGCGCGGGTGACAGTATTCACCGGCGTTTCCACACGGCGGATATCTGCCCCCAAAGCCTGCAGTTTTTCCACGATATTTTCGTATCCCCGTTCAATATGGGCGGTTTCATCGATCTCGCTCACGCCGTCGGCAGCCAGAGCGGCCATCACCATGGCAGCGCCGGCACGCAGGTCCAGCGCCCGCAAAGGAGCCGGACTCAGTTTCTTGACGCCCTCGATCACCGCCACCTGACCATCCACCTGAATGTTGGCACCCATCCGGATAAGCTCGTCCACATAACGGAAACGGTTTTCCCAGATGCCTTCGGTGACGATGGAAGTTCCCTCTGCCAGGGTCAGCAGCACGGTCATCAGCGGCTGCATATCCGTGGGGAAGCCGGGATGGGGCATGGTCTTGATTTTCAGGGGCTTCAGGGGGCCGGTGCGGCGGACGCGCATGGAGTCATCATACTCGGCCACTTCACAGCCGGCAGCCCGCAGCTTGGCGGTGATGGGTTCCATATGCTTGGGGATCACATTGTGCAGCAGCACGTCACCCTTGGTGATGGCGGCAGCCACCATGTAGCTGCCGGCTTCGATCTGGTCGGGAATGATGGAGTAATTGCATCCGTGCAGCTTTTTCACGCCGCGGATCTTGATCACATCCGTACCGGCACCGTGGATGTCGGCCCCCATCATGTTCAGGCAGTTGGCCAGGTCCACAATGTGGGGTTCACGGGCCACATTTTCCAGCACCGTCTGGCCGTCGGCCATGGCAGCCGCCAGCATGGCGTTCATGGTGGCCCCCACCGAGACGGTATCAAAGAAGATATGCGCCCCGGTCAGGTGTTCCGACCGCACCCGGATCTGGCCGTATTCCACCGAGTCCTCCGCCCCCAGGGCAGTGAACGCCTTGAGGTGCTGATCAATGGGGCGGGGCCCCAGGTTGCACCCGCCGGGCATGGCTACCTGGCCGGCACCGAACCGTCCCAGCAGGGCGCCCAGGAAATAATAGCTGGCCCGCATCTGCCGCGACAGCTCGTTGGAGACTTCGGTGCAGTTGATATGGGTGGTATCGATCTCGTAGGTATTTTTGCTGATCATACGGATGCCGGCGCCCAGCTCGCTCAAAATCTGCAGGGAAGCCATGACATCACTGATGCAGGGAAGATTTTCAATCAGGCATTTGTCCGCCGCCAGAATGGTGGCGGGCAGAATGGCAACGGCTGCGTTTTTGGCGCCGCCGATGACCACATCACCCGAAAGGGCGTTGCCCCCGCGAATCACAAACTTTTCCAAGTGGTTACTCTCCTTTGAGTTTCCGCCTGCGGTCTGCGGCGCACAGGTATCGCACCCGCGCCCAATGACAGGACCGCATTGTTATTTTTATTATACACCTTGCCGCACTGTTTGAAAAGTGTCGGCCTTATTATTTGCAGGGATTTGGTAAAAACACAGGGCCTGGCAAATTTTCTTTAGGCAGGGTGACGGCGTTACATATTACCAAAGAAGTTTCTTGCGCTGACCAATGTGCCGTTCTGGTACATTTCAAAATGGCAGTGGTTGCCGGTAGAGTTGCCGGTGGAGCCCACATAGCCGATCACCTGTCCGCGCTGTACCGCCTGTCCGACGGAGCAGCCCAGGGCCGACATGTGACCATACAGGGTCCGCCAGCCGTTGCCATGGTCGATGATGACATAGTTGCCGTAGCTGTAATGATACCCGGCCGTGACGACCACACCGGAATCGGCGGCATAGATGGGCGTTCCGTAGGGGGCGCAGATATCGGCGCCCTTGTGGTAGGAGCTCATCCAGCGGCTGACGTAGGTGTAACCGGGCACCGGCCACATCCATTCGCCCGAACCGTATGCGGCGGTCATGCCGCTCTTCAAACGGGTTCCCTTGACCACATACTCGGTCACAGGTTCTTTCAGGGTCTCCACCTTGACGATGTTGGTGGCGGTGACGGCACCATCCACATACACCACATCCTGGGTCAGTTCCTGGATGCCGTTTTCACCGGGGCTGGTGACCACCGTTTCGCCGAAGTCGTATTCGTCGCTTTCACTGGTGGAAGTCTCATAAGGCACATCCACGGTGTAGGTCTGCCGTTCAATGACTTCCACTTTCAGCAGTTCGGGAGAGGACACACCGGTGATCAGCTGCTGCCCCTCCTGCAAGGTCTCGTCCAGACCGGTGAGGTCCGGGTTGAGGGCTGCCAGAGAATCCCAGGAGACGCCGGTGGCGTCCACCACATTCTGCACCGTTTCATCGGCCGCGGCGGTGTAGGTCACGGGACCGCCGCCCTCATTCATGGCAGAGATCACATCTCTGTAGGACATGACGGAATCCAGCAGATAGATGCCGTCCACCAGGGTGATGTCATGTACAAAGCTGACCCGGCGATTGGGGTCAGAGGTATCTTCATAGGGCTGCTTCACACTTTCCAGGTATGCCCGCAGGTGGTCGCCTTCATTGATGACGAATCTCAGCTTCCCATCCACATAGACGGCGGTTCCCTCCCCGATCTCATCGCTGGAGGCTCCCAGAATGGCGTTGGCCACTTCACTTTCGGTCATGGTCTCACCGTTGATGGCCAGAGTGTAGGTCGGGGAAATGTTCCACTGGCTGTCAGACCCTGTGTCCCCGGCGGTCTGCATCATGCTCTTGGCGGTATCGATACGGCCCTGCACATCATCACGGGCGTTCTCGAATACCTGTTCATTGGCCACATAGCCCACCGACTCCCCGTCCACAATGACGTTGAGCACATAGTCATACCCAAGGCCGGTCTTGACCACATAGAAAAGCCCCACAGCCGCCGCCACCGGCAGCAGATAGGACAAGGCATTCAGTACGACCGGGAAATACCGCCGTGCACCGCGCCGGAAATATTTCATCTTCTCCTTGCGGATCTGACGGGCGCTTTCATCGGGCAGGGCTTCTTCCAGTTCACCGATGTGTTTCAGGCCGGAGTGCATCCGCCGGAAGGGTTCGGTGAGGTCTTCCAGCAGGGTGATGAACCCCAGCAGGAACGGGCGTGCAATGGTCAGGATCAGCTGGCCGGCATGCAAGGCCACCACGCGGACGGTTTTTTCCACGCCGCGAACGGCGCAGATCATGGCATATTCCACCCAGAAACCGATGAGGTACAGCGCATTGCCGATGATGGTGGCATGGGGCAGGCGCCGCAGCATACCGGCCATGCGGGCACGGCGGGCTTTCTTTTTGGTGGTGCGGTGCCAGGACCGGACCGTCAGCCGGCAGCGAAGGTTATCCAGCCAGAGGGCCAGTTTACCGGGGCCGCGCCGCTTTTTGCGGCGGCCGGATTGCTGGCTCCCGGGTTTTTCGTCAAGTTGCGAAGGCTTCAAAACAGAACTCCTTTCCGCGCCGGGAAGCGCGTACACAGGGAAATGCAAATGGTAATGGTCAGGCTTCCCCCGCTCCGGGATCGGTCAGCGGAAGAGCCCGCAGGGTCTCCTGCAGTGCCTCCCCGCAGGGAAGGCCGCAGGTGCGGCAGGCCACCGTAAAATCTGTCGGGGGCAGACTTTCAAACCGGTGGGGCGTGCCGAAGGGCGGTTCGGCAAAGGCCAGCACAGCGCAGTGCAGGGCATGGCGGTGCAGCAGAGTCTCTGCACCGCCGTACAGGGAATCCCCCGCCAGCGGGTGGCCGATATACGCCATATGCACCCGGATCTGATGGGTGCGTCCGGTGCGGGGCAGACAGGCCACCAGACTGTGGCCGCCCCCTGCTGCCAGCACCAGATAATCGGTGCGGCTGGGCTTGCCGTCGGCGCGCACGCACCGCCCGATGATGGAATCACCCCGCCGGCCCAGAGGCGCATCAATGCTGCCGGGGCCGGGAGGAAGTTCCCCCTGGACCAGGGCCAGATAGCATTTGCGGGCGGAATCCGCCAGCCCCGGTGCCGCATAGGCATTCTGTGCCAGCAGCATCAGACCGCTGGTATTTTTGTCCAGCCGGTTGGTGGGCCGGAACACCCCCGTGCGGCCGCTGCGCTGCAGATGATACAGCCAGCCGTTTGCCAGTGTACCATCCGTATGGTTCAGGGTCGGGTGCACGGCCAGACCGGCGGGCTTGTCCACCACGGCGGCAAAATCACTTTCGTATACCAGGGTAAAGGGAACCGGCTGCGGCGTGACCGAAGTAGACGGCTCCGGCGGCAGGTCAAACCGGATGGTCTGGCCCGCATGCACGGGCTGGTCGGTATGCAGCGGCGCGTCGTCGGCAAAAAAGCCGCGGCCCTGGTGCTTGACCGCCTTGATGCAGGAGGCACTGACGCCCGCCTGACGCAAAAATACGCCCAGACGCCGGCCTTCCGCCTGCGGCGGCACCACAAACACCAATGACTGCAAGACGCAGACTGCCCCCTTCCCCATACTTATACGGTTGCCATTATAGCATAAAGCGACGTCTGTTGCAAACCGCTTGCCAAAATTTCAGCGATGTGGTATATTTTAACTCAACGAGTGGAACATACGACGGCGGGGCGGCGTTGGCGACAGCGACCGTCCTGAGGAAAGTCCGGGCTTCTCAGAGGCATGACAACTGCTAACGGCAGCCGGGGGTGACCCCAGGGAAAGTGCAACAGAAATAGACCGCCGCCTTTTGGGCGGTAAGGATGGAAAGGCGAGGTAAGAGCTCACCAGCGCACTGGCGACTTTGCGGCTATGTAAACCCTGTCAGAAGCAACATCCGTATGGGACATATGTGGAAGCCTCGCACGTCCCGGAGATGGCATGACGCCTGCGACCACGTGCCACAGGCGCGGAGCCTTGCGGTGACGCAAGGTCAAGATAGATCGTCGTTTGATACAGAACCCGGCTTACGGTCCAGTCGTTGCAAAAACCGCGCCCGCCAGGAAGGGAGACCTTCCGGCGGGCGCGGTTTTCATTTGATTCAGAGCAAAGGAATGAGCAGCAGCAGAATGACCCCGGGCAGGCCCAGCACGGCAGCCACAAATCCGGTAAAAGCATTCAGCGGCAGGGTCACGCCGGTATAGGGGGACAGCAGCGCCACCGCCGCCAGCCCCGACAACCCGCAGAGCGCACCTGCCAGCACACTGCGCACCGGATGCCGCCCCGCTGCGGCCGCGCGGGCCACTGCCAACAGGCATCCGCCCCCCACAGCCCACATCAGCGGCGACAAGAGGACTCACCTCCCCGCAGGTCCCGCAAAAGCGCCCGACAGCGGCATTCCAGGGCTGCATGCTCATAGATCAGCTGTTCCACCGCAAACCGGTCCTGCGCTTCCTGAAAAGCCGCTTCGTTGGCCCGCAGATCCCGGTATGTCCGGCGCAATGCGGCGACAGCGGCCGCGCGGGCCTTGCGCGCCGCCCGTTCCCGGTTGCTGTCCGGCAGAAAAAATCCCATGGCCTCCCTCCTTCCCCGCTTCAGAGCAGGATGCAGATCAGGCCGTCGCAGCCTTCATTGATGATGCGTTCCAGGGTGGTCTGCAGCCGGGACCGGGCAGCCTGGGGCATGTGCAGAAGCTTGGCCTGCAGGCCTTCGTTGACCAGCTCGTTCAGGCTCTTGCCGAAAATATTGGTGCTCCACAGCTTGCCGGGATCACTTTCAAAATCCTTGAGCAGGTTGCGGATGAGTTCTTCCCCCTGTTCCTCACTGCCCACGGTGGGCGAAAGTTCGGTGTGGATGACCGCCCGCATGATGTGCAGGGAAGGCGCACTGGCCGACAGGCGCACCCCGTACTGCCCGCCCTGGCGCACGATCTCGGGCTCTTCCAGCTTGAGCTCATCCAGCCCCGGCATGACAATGCCGTAGCCGGTGGCTTCCACCTGGGCCAGGGCCCCCTTGAGCTTCTCATAAGCCCGTTTGGCCCGGGCCAGATCCACGATGCAGGGCAGAAGGCTGGCTTCATCCACAATGTCCAGGCCGGTCTGCTCCCCAAGGATCTTGTAAAAGATATCCTGGGCGATCCCCAGGCGCAGGTGCACCGTGCCGGTGGCCAGGTCCATGCCGATGAGGGTGGCTTCGGTGCTGTATTCGCAGTCGATCTGCAGGTTGCGGCGGCTCACGTCCCCCATCTTGCGGGCCTTGGAGGCCATTTCCAACAAGGCACCGTAGACCGCGCTCTGCAGCCAGTGGCCGGGTTCCAGCATGGTGACCCAGGGCGGCATGGTCACCGCGATCTCCCGGATGGGGAATTCATACAGCAGCTTCTGCAGCACTTCGTCCAGCTTTTCGGCGGTGACTTCCAGGCAGTTGATGGGCACCACCGTGCGGCCGTACTGCTCCTGCAGCTCCTCCGCCAGGGCGCGGCTGGCCTCGCTGTCCGGGTCGGTGCAGTTGAGCAGAATCAGATAGGGCCGGCCGCTCTCTTCCAGTTCCTGCATGATCCGGCGTTCGGCGTCCACATAGGCCTGCCGCGGAAGATCGGCGATGGAACCGTCGGTGGTGACGGCCAGACCGATGGTGGAATGTTCCCGGATGACCCGCCGGGTACCGGTCTCGGCGGCCAGATCAAAGGGCACGGCAGCGTCGAACCAGGGGCTTTTGACCAGCCGGGGTTCGCCGTTTTCCTCATGGCCGAGGGCGCCGTCCACCATGTAGCCCACGCAGTCGATGAGCCGTGCACGGAAACTGCCCCCGCCGGAAAGTTCGATCTCCACCGCCTGTTCGGGAATGAATTTGGGTTCGGTGGTCATGATGGTGCGTCCGGCAGCGGACTGGGGCAGTTCATCGGTGGCGCGGGCGCGCTGGGCGTCCTGCTTGATATGCGGCAGCAGCATGAGCTCCGCAAACCGCTTGATGAAACTGCTCTTGCCGCTGCGCACCGGCCCCACAACACCGATGTAGATATCGCCGCCGGTGCGTCGGGCCATATTCTGGTAGATCTGTTCCTGGGTCACAGGAGGGTCCCCCTTTCAAAGTTACAGAGCCGCCGGGATCAGCAGACAAGCGGCCTGGGTGGTGGTTTCCTGACCAGCTTCGGTCAGGTCGTTGGCGGCGGCCAGGTCCCGGGCCCGGGCATGGTAGCGCTTGGCAATGTCAAAGATGCGCTCCCCCGCCTGGGCGTAGTAGAGATAGAGCGCCGGACCTTCCGCTTTGTCGGGGTATTCCTCCCCCAGCTCCACCGTCTGGACCACTTCCCGGCTCTGCACATACAACAGCTGTCCGTGGACGGACACCTCCACCTCCACCCGCATGCGGTCTCCGCTGCGGCTGCTGGACACCCGCAGGACACTGACCCCGGCATGCACCACAAAGTCCGCGGCCTGACCGGACCAGGTATCCGGCATCTGCCAGGTAAAGGGCTTGTCATAACAGGTCATTTCTCCCCGGGCGTCAGCGCAAAGCACATGGGCAACCCCACGGCCGGTCAGGCGGACCGCGCCAGGGTCGCCTTCCGCTTCCACGGCCTGGGCACCGCCCAGGGTGACAAAGCAGCCGCGCACCACGGCTTCCGGGTCGGGCAGGGTATCCTCCACACTGACCGACAGGGTGGTATCCAGGTCGGCGGCCTTTTGCAGCAGGCGGCAGGGACTGGTGGTGACCTCGGTCTGGCAGAGGGTAGAGTAAGCATCCGCCACGGCGGTGTATTCCACAGCACGCCAGATTTCGGCGTGCAGCTTCCAGGTCACGGTGAGCAGGGGTTCGTCCCCGGGATTATCCCCGGCAGCCAGGGTGGAGGAAAGGATCTCGGCCCAGCAGCAGCACATGTCCCCTTCCGCGGCGCCTTCCATATCCACCGTCTGGCGCACCGGCAGTTCCTTCTGACGCACCGACAGTTCTTCCTCCCCTTCGGCACGGTAGACCGCTTCCAGCCGCAGGATGCCCTGACAGCTGATCTGGCCGGTCTGCACCGTACAGCCCTGGGGCAGATAGCAGCCACCGATATCCAGGATGGCTTCCCCGGTACCGGGCAGCGGGAAGGTGGTTTCGGCGGTGCAGGCTTTTTCCACAGCGGCCACAGGGGCCGTACCGCACAGGGTCTGGGTGCGCTGCTCAATGCCGCAATCTGCCAGGGAGGTCAGCAGTTCCCGCTCCTCCAATTGCAGAGCCGCCACGCAAAGGGTGTAGGCCCCCCGAAGATCGATGCGGTGCTCGCTGATAGCGCGGCAGTTGCAGTATTCCACCTCGCCCCACAGTCGGGCCGGACCGGAGGCATACCGGCCGGCGGGAAGTTCCACCGATTTTTCAAAGGAAAATTTCTGCTCGGTGCGCCACAGCCGTGCACCGGTCTCGTCCGACTGGTAGAAGACGGTGCACCGCAGATACCCGTCTCCCTGCCAGCGGGACCCGGTCAGGTCGTTGTGCATGACCACCGGTTCAATGAGGCACTTGACGATCTTGAACACGGCGGGCAGGTAGTCCGGGATCAGGATCTCGGTCTCCACCGGCAGTTCCAGCCGCGTCTCCCATCGCCCGCCATAGGCGGTGATGGTGTTGTTGAACACCTTCAGTTCCATCATGTATGTCCTCCCTTGTGTTGCTTTGGGCTTTCTTGTGCAACTATATGCGCCAGGGAAAGGAAATAGCATAAGGCAGGACAAGTTTTGTGTGCCGGAATTTGGGGCAAAGAAAAAAGCCCCGCCCGAAGGCAGAGCCAATTGAAAATGATGGAGCCGGACAGCACAGGGGGTTCAGACCTTGAACACCGCGCGCAGAATCCAGCGGAAAGCAGGCGGACATTTGACAATGACGATTCGCATGGCGCACCTCCAACCTCGTTTTTGTCTGGGGTGAGCCATACTATGCCATGCCGGCGGCAGGTGTTACCCGTCGGCGCGGGAAAGCACCACCAATCCGTATCCGCTGCGGCAGGAAAGGGTTGCCCGGGGAGCCGTGAACTCGTTGCTGACTCCCAAAGGATAATCCGGGGTGAGGGTGGCGTTTTCCAGCGGGTAAAATACCCCCTGTTCCCCCACGCCCTGCAGGGGCCCATCCAGCGGGAAGAGAGAAAGGTACATCCACTCCCCTTTTTCCAGGACCAGGGGCTGACCGGGGCACAGCACATGCAGTTCACTGCGGTCATTGGCCAGGGTGACATTGACCCCGGCTTTGGCCATGAACAGAGCGGTGTTCAGGTTGGCCAGAGTATGTTCCAACCGGGCTCCGCCCAAAGCCCCCAGAAACACGACTTCCCGGCATCCGTGTTCCACCAGCCAGCGGGCGGCGTAGTGGGTGTCGGTATCGTCCTTCACATGGGGCAGAATGATGGTCCCCGCCGGGACCGGGTCCGGACGCGGCGCTGAGTCAAAGTCCCCCAGCAGCAGATCCGGCTGCACACCCAGCCGGTCAGCGTTCCGGTACCCTGCATCACAGGCAATGACAAAGGTATCGGGTGTCAGATAGCGACGCATATCCGCCGTGACCGGCACGGCAGAAAGCACCGCCGCGTGGGTGCAGGGCGCGGCGGGCTTGGATTCCTGATGCAATTGCGGGTCGGTGTGGGTCACCGTTCCCACTCCTTTCGTTGGCTGGCTTCCTCGTACATGGCCAGATAGCTTTCATACCGGGTGGGAGAGATGAGGCCTTCTTCCAGAGCAGCCCGCACCGCACAGCCTTTTTCGCTGCGGTGGGAGCAGCCGGTGAACTGGCATCTGCCGAAGTAGGGCTCGAATTCCGGGAAGGCATGCTGCAGCTCTTCCTTGGGGATGCGGCAGAGTTTCTGGGCTTCCAGGCTGGCAAAACCGGGCGTGTCCGCAATGCGGCCGCCGCAGCTTTCAAAAATTTCCACTTCCCGGGTGGTATGCCGGCCCCGGCCCAGCTTCTGGCTGATATCGCCGGTGGCCCGACGCAGTTCCGCGTCCAGTGCATTGAGCAGGGTGGACTTGCCCACCCCGGAGTTGCCGCAGAAGGCACACAGATTCCCCTTGATATAGCCGCGCAGTTCGTCCAGGCCTTCCCCTGTCTCATAGTGCAGCTGCACCACCGGAATGGTACTCTTTTCATAGGCTGCCACCAGTTTGTCGGCAGCCGCCAGGTCCGCCTTGGTGATGACCAGCACCGGGCGCACATCCTGGTAGACCGCTGCGGCGGTGAGTTCGTCCAGGATGCGGGTACTGGGGACCGGCTGGGTGGTGCTGGCCACAATGAACAGCACATCCAGGTTGGCCACCGGCGGGCGGATGAATACATTTTTGCGGGGCAGGATCTCCTCAATGGCGGCTTTGTCGGCGCTCAGGGTCACATTGTCCCCTGCCACCGGCGTGATGCCCCGCTTGCGGAACACACCCCGGGCCCGACATTCCACGATGCCGTCCTGGGTGCGCACATAATAGAAGCCGCCGATTCCTTTTGTGATATAGTCCATTAGCCCTCGTGATACAGGAAGCCGCTCTGTTCGCCGTACACGTTGCCATCGCCGGTCTTCCAGCGGCGTTCGGTGTTGCCGTCGCCCAGGTCTTCATACCATTCTTTGATGATCGTGTTGGGATCGCCGTTCAGCGTATCGCCGGTGCTGGGAGCGGCGGTCACTTCCGGCACACCGGTGGAAACGTACAGGACCACCACACCGTTGATGCTGGTCTGGGTGCCGGCACTGGGATTCTGGGACAGAACCGTGCCCAGGGGCTGGTCGCTGGCCTGTTCCACCACCTTGGTGACCAGGTTCAGGGCACGCAGTTCACTGCGGGCCTCCCCTTCGGTCAAGCCTTCCACGGCAGGAACGATGACGCTGGTGTCCACCGAGGGCTTGGCCACATACAGAATGACCGTGGAACCGCCTTCCACCTGGTTGCCGGCGGCAGGGTCGGTGCGGATGACCGTACCTTCGCCCACGCTGTCGTTGGTCTCCCGCTTGGTCACCACCGAGACGCCCAGATCGGTAAGGGTCTGCTTGGCGGTGGCTTTATCATTGCCGGCCACATCGGGCAGGGTGACGTATTCGGTGCCCAGGCTGACTTTCAGGGTGATCTTCTGCTGCTCCTTCACAGTACGTCCTGCGGCGGGAGACTGCTGAAAGATGGTTCCGGCAGGATAGCTGGAGTTGTACTCCTGCACAATGTCGGGGTCCAGGAGGGAAAAGTATTCCGAGGCACGAAATTCGTCCTCCGTCATTCCCACGAAGTCGATGAGCTGGACATTGGCGCGGTTGGAGAACAGCGGGTTGGTGGAGTTGGTGAAGATCAGGTACACCAGGATGAAGGCGCCGATGACAAACGCCACTGCCATGCCGAAGAAGATCGGCAGCAGAGAGAAACCTTTTGCCTTTGCGGCGGACTTTGCTTTTGCGTTGCGCACGCCCTTACCTTTGCCCTTTCCTCCCGCAGTGGGCGCGCCGGCGCGCCGTGCCTGCTGGGTGCTGATGCCAGACTTGGTACCGCCCACCACCTTGTTGATGGTCTTGCTGGGCGAGTCCTGGGTGTTGTATTCGTACTCAAACCGGATGCTGGGATTCTGCTTGAAGGCCCGGATGGCTTCCAGCATCTCCGCCGCGCTCTGATAGCGGGCATCAGGGTCCTTTTCCATCGCCTTCTCGGTGATCTGGCGCAGGCCTTCCGGCACATTGGGAGCCACTTCTGCCAGAGGCTTCGGCTTTTCGGAGATCTGCATGATGGCAATGGACACCGTACCGGTGCCATCGAAGGGAAGGCGGCCGGAAAGCATCTCATACAGCATCACGCCCACCGAATAGATGTCGGTGCGGGCATCGGTGCGGTCTCCCTTGGCCTGTTCGGGGCTGATATAATGCACCGAACCAATGGCTTTATCGCTGATGGTCTGGCTCTGGGCGCGGGAGAAGCGGGCGATGCCGAAGTCCATCATCTTGATGGAACCGTCCGCCTGCAGCATAATGTTCTGCGGTTTCACGTCCCGGTGAACGATGCCCTTGGAGTGGGCGTGTTCCAGGGCTGAAAGCACCTGGGTGGCAAAATGCACGACCTCTTTCCAGGTCAGGGCACCGCCGCGCTGCTTGAGGTATTCTTTCAGGGTGATGCCGTCGATATACTCCATCACGATATACTGCAGCTGGTCGGTCACCGAAACATCGTACACCTTGACGATGTTGGGATGATCCAGGATGGAGATGGCCTTGCTTTCGTTCTTGAAACGGCGGACCAGTTCCTCATTGCCCAAGAATTCTTCTTTCAGGACCTTGACCGCGATCTCGTTGCCGGTGCGGATGTCCCGGCCTTTGTAGACGTTGGCCATGCCGCCCACACCGATCAGGCTTTCGATGAGATAACGGCCGTCCAGTTTTTTACCAATCAGGTTATCCATTTGTATCCTCCCTTGATTGATCCGTACTTTCCACTCCCAACAGCAGGACGGTGATGTTGTCCTGCCCGCCGCCGCGCAGAGCACGGTCGATCAGCAGCCGGGGCGCATCAAAAAAAGCTGACTCCTGCAGAATCAGAGAAATCTCCTCATCGGGGACCATATTGGTCAGGCCGTCGGTACACAAAAGAAGAATATCGCCGGCCGCCACTTCACAGCGGTTATATTCGGGAACAATGCTGGCCGATACCCCCAGTGCCCGGGTGATGAGGTTCTTCTGGGGATGCAGTGCCGCCTGTTCCCGGGTGATCTGGCCGCTGTCCACCAGCTGCTGCACCATGGAATGATCCCGGGTGATCTGGCGGATGGTCCCGGCGTGCCACAGGTAGGCGCGGGAATCCCCCGCATGGACCACATGGGCCATATTGCCGTATACATAGGCACAGACACCGGTGGTGCCCATGCCCAGCATGTCCGGGTCGGAGGTGGCTTTTTCGTACACGGCGCGGTTGGTCAGATCAAATCCATGCAGGATGAACTGCTTTTCCTCACCGTGGCGCAGGCAGCGCAGCTGGCGGTCAAAATACTGCAGCATGCTGGCGGTGGCAATGGCCGAAGCCACACGGCCGCCGTTGGCGCCGCCCATTCCGTCGCACACCACACCCCAGCCGGAGCCATCGGTCAGCTGTCGGGCACAGAAATTATCCTGATTTTCCTGGCGGCAGCTTCCGATATCGGTGAGCCCTGCGATCTTCATGCAGTCAGGTCCTTCCTTTCACAGTATACTCAGGCCTGCCCGTTTTGGGCGGCCTGCTTGGCATCTTCCCGCCGCAGCTGTCCGCAGGCGGCAGAGATGTCGGCGCCGAGACGGCGGCGCACCGTGGCATTGACGCCCAGGTCTTCCAGCATCTGGCGGAAACGGCGGACGTTTTCTTCGTCGGTGGCGGAATAGGGGCTGCCGTCCACCGGGTTGATGGGAATCAGGTTCACATGAGCGCCCATCCCCCGGATCAGGTCCGCCAGCTTGCGGGCCATGGCCGGGGAATCGTTGACGCCCCGCACCATGGAATACTCAAAGCTGATGCGCCGTCCGGTGATCTTCTGGTACCGGCGGCAGGCTGGGATCAGTTCTTCCAACGGGTAGGCGTCATTCACCGGCATCATGCTGCTGCGCACGGCGTTGTCCGGCGCATGCAGGGAGACCGACAGGGTCAGCTGCAGCTTGCGCTGGGCCAGCTCGTCAATCTTGGGCACCAGGCCGCAGGTAGACAGGCTGATGTTGCGCATGCCGATATTCAACCCTTCCGGGCAGGAGATGATCTCCAGAAAGTCCATGACGTTATCAAAGTTGTGCAGAGGTTCCCCGATGCCCATGAGCACGATGTGGGAAACCCGTTCGCCGGTGTCTTTCTGGGCGGTGTAAATTTCGGAAGCGATCTCTCCGGGGGTCAGGTCCCGCACCCGCCCCGCCTGGGTGGAGGCGCAGAACCGGCATCCCATGGCGCAGCCCACCTGGGTGGACACGCAGACGGTGTTGCCATAGTGATAGCGCATGAGAACCGTTTCGATACAGTTGCCGTCTGCCAGCTGAAGCAGATACTTCACCGTGCCGTCCTTGGACTGCTGGCGCCGCCGGATGGTGGGCGCCGCCAGGGTGCAGGTCTGTTCCAGGGTCTGGATCAGGGACTTGGGCTGGTCGGTCATGGCGGAAAAATCCGTGACGAGCTTCTGATGCACCCACTTGAAGATCTGTTTGGCCCGGAACGCAGGCAGCCCCATCCCCTTGACATAGTCGGTCAAGTGGGACAGGGTCAGGTCGGTCAGGCACACAGGGCGCTGGTCCGTCAATGAATCCACCTCTTTCTATCATACCATGTTCTGGTCATTTTGGGGTCACGAAAGGATGTAAAATTTACGAAAACTTTTACGGTTTACGCTCCAAAACTGCCACAAAGAAGCCGTCAAAGCCGTCCGTTCCGGGCAGGAACAGCGTGCCGCAGGGGGTAACCCTGGCCTGGGCAGGCAGTTTTTTGGGCGGGATAACGGCAAAATCCGGGTTATCCCGCAGGAACTGCGCCACAACTTCCTCATTCTCGTTTTGGTTCACCGTACAGGTAGAATACACCAAACGACCGTTTTCGGCAAGGTATTTGGAACCATTTTGTAATATCTTTTTTTGCAGGGCAGACAGCGCATCCAGCCCTGCCAGGTCCTTGTACCGGATGTCCGGCTTCTTGCCGATGACCCCCAGCCCCGAGCAGGGCACATCGCACAGGACCCGGTCGAAAGGCGCTTTCAGCAGCGCTTTGTTGGGCTGGGAGGCGTCTGCCTGAAACGGGTGCGCGCAGGTCACCCCGCAGCGGGCGAAGGCTTTTTCCAGTAGCGGCACGCGGGAAGCCACGGCCTCGCCGCTGAACAGCTCTCCCCTGTCTTCCATGGCCTGGGCCATGGTCAGGCTTTTACCGCCGGGGGCGGCGCACAAGTCCAGTACCCGCATGCCGGGAGCGGCCTGTACGCTGTCTGCCGCAAACTGGCTGGCCAGTCCCTGTACATGGAACAACCCCTGCCGGAACGCTTTGGTGGCGGCAGGGCTGCCCGGGAACTGCACCCGCAGGCAGTGGGCCCATGGCCCCGGCTCCACGGTGCAGCCCTCTTTGGTCAGGCTTTCGGTAAGGGCGGACGCGTCGGTTTTCAGGGAATTCACCCGCACCCAGGTGGGAGCGGGCAGGTAGAAAGCTGCGGCAATGGCCTCCGCTTCCTCCCCGTACTGCCGCTGCAGCAGCTCCGCCACGGAGGCGGAAAGGCTGTAATAGGTCTGCAGCCGCCGGGAAAGGTCAGGAAAATCTTCCGGTCCGGGGCGGCAGGCGGCGGCACGGCGGAGCACCGCGTTGACCATACCCGCCGCGCTGGTCTTGCCGAAAGCCCGGGCCAGCTTCACCGATTCATTGACGGCAGCGGGCAGGGGTACTTCCATATAGGAAGCCTGGGCCAGTCCGGCCCGCAGGATGGCCCGCACGGGGGCGTCCAGCTTGCGCACCGGCTTTTTGAGAAAGCGGTCCAGGGTCCAGTCCAGCAGGTTGCGCCGTTCCAGCACCGTGTAAAAGATACGGGCGGCGAAGGCAGCGTCCCGGCTTTCCAGCGGGGGGCGGCAGCGGCTGAGTTCCGCATCCAGTACCAGGTTGGCATAGCCATCCTGTTCCTGACGTACCAGGGCCTTGACGGCCAGGTAGCGGGCGGTCACAGGCTGTCCCCCGCCTTGAGGCGGCGTCCGGCCGCCCAGGCGGTACCGGCCATAGGTTTACCGCCTTCCGGCGTGACGGTGAGCAGCTGCACCGCGCCCTCCCCGCAGGCGATGGTCAGCGGCTTGAGTGCCAGCACCGTACCCGCCGGGGCGGCGTTTTCATTGGGAGCCACGCGGCTTTCCAGAACCTTGACCTTTTTGCCGTCCAGTTCAAAGAAGGCGGCGGGCCAGGGGTTCATCCCCCGCACCCAGTTGTGGATGTGGGCGGCAGACTGGGTGAAGTCGAACCTGGCCATCTCCTTTTTGAGAGGCGGCGCCTGAGTGGCCTGGGAATCATCCTGGGGCTGGGGGGTCAGTTCCCCGGCAGCCAGTTTTTCCACCGCGGTGACCAGGGTTTTGGCGCCGATGGCCGAAACCTGGTCGAACAGCTCCCCACTGGTGGTCTCGGGGCCGATGGGCACCCGCTCCACCATGAGGATATCCCCGGTATCGCAGCCTTCGTCCAGCTGCATGATGGTGACGCCGGTCTCGGCATCGCCGTTGAGCACCGCCCACTGGATGGGCGCCGAGCCGCGGTACTTGGGCAGCAGGGACACATGCAGATTGATGCAGCCCAACGGCGCAATGTGCAGCAGTTCCGGCGGCAGGATACGGCCGTAGGCCACCACCACCACCAGATCAGGGGCCAGCTCCCGGAAGATCGGTTCGGCCTTGCCGTCCCGCAGGGTGGCGGGCTGCCACACCGGAATATTATGCTGCACCGCCAGCTGTTTGACCGGGGGTGCGGTGAGGATCTGTTTGCGGCCCACCGGCTTGTCGGCGCGGGTGAACACACCCACGATCTCATGCCCCGCCGCAATCAGCGCGGCCAGACTTTCGGCGGCAATGTCCGGAGTGCCCATGAACAGGATACGCATTATTCTTTGCCCTCGTCTTCGGGGTAGTCATCCTCATAGAAATGGGTGGCCAGATCCATGATGGTGATGCCGTCCAGATGGTTGTTCTCGTGCTGGATGCAGCGGGCAAACATGTCATCGGCTTCCAGTTCAAACCACTCCCCGTGGCGGTCCTGGGCCCGGACTTTTACATGCTTGGCACGCTTGATGGCGCCGTTATGTCCCGGGAAGGACAGACAGCCTTCATACAGTTCCACCTGCTCGTCGCTGAGTTCCAGGATCTCCGGGTTGATGAACTCCATGATGGGCAGGCGCTCCCCTTCCGGCAGCGGATCGGGAGCGTTGCGGTCATCCAGGGAGATGAAGATGCGGCGCATGACGCCCACCTGCGGCCCTGCCAGACCCCAGCCGTCGGCGTCGTACAGGGTCTCTTTCATATCGTCCAGCAGAGTGGCCAGACGGTCGTCAAACTTGGTGACGGGGCGGCAGACTTTCTTCAGGATCGGGTCGCCGTCCTGGACAATAGTGCGAAGTGCCATGATATAGAACCTCCAAAAATCGTATCTGTTGTATCTGACGGCTTTTACAAATCGCCGTCCGAATTGAAATCAATGACCACGCCGGCCTTGCCGGGTAGTTTTTCGGCCGCGTAGGCATCCAGCGCTGCCCGCAGCAGGGCACGGAACCGGGCGTCGTTGCGGCATTTCAGGGTCAGTTTGTATCGGTACCGCCCGCCCAGCATCAGGATGTTCATGGGCACGGGGCCCAGCATCCGCAGCGGCAGGTCCGGGTGTTTGGATGCCAGTCCGGCCATAATCTGACTGAAGCGGCTGGCTGCGGTGAACACCGCCCCTTCCTGAGCGCCGGTAAAGCCCACGACGCACAGGGCACAGAACGGCGGATACAGACACAGGCGGCGGAAAGAGATCTCTTCCTGATAAAAGGCAGGATAATCCTGTCGGGCCGCCAGCTGCAACACAGGATGTTCCGGCACCGCCGTCTGAATGAGCGCGCGGCCGGGCAGGTCGGCGCGGCCGCCCCGTCCCACCACCTGGGTGATGAGACTGAACACGCTTTCGTACGCGCGGAACCCCTGCCCGAAAAGCAGGGAGTCGATGCCCAGCACCCCCACCAGGGTCACCTTTTCAAAATCCAGACCTTTAGCTACCATCTGGGTGCCCAACAGGATATCGTACTCCTGGCGGGCAAACTTGGTCAGCATGGTCTCATGCGCGTTCTTCTGACCGGTGGAATCCTGGTCCATGCGCAGGATGCGGGCAGACGGCAGCAGTTCGTGGAGTTCTTCCTCCACCCGCTGGGTCCCGAAACCGCTGTACAGCAGTTTGCCGCCGCATTCCGGACAGCGGGCCGGCGCCGGATGGACCTGGTGGCCGCAGTGATGGCACATCAGGGCCTGCCGGTTTTTGTGATAGACAAGGGGCACGCTGCAGTTGGGACATTTGATCACCTGGCCGCAGTCGGCACACATGGCCACCGTGTTATAGCCACGGCGGTTGAGCAGCAGGATGCTCTGTTCCCCGCGGCGCAGGTTTTCCGCCAGTTCTCCGGCCAGCTGGGCGCTGATCTCCCGGGGGTTGCCGGCGGTCATCTCGGCCCGCATATCGGCAAACTCCACCGTGGGCAGCGGGCGGCCGCCGTACCGTTCCCGCAAGGTGACCATCCCCATCCGCCCTGCCTGGGCGGCGTAGGTGGTCTCGATGCGCGGGGTGGCCGAGGCAAAAACCAGCAGGGCGTTTTCCGCCGCAGCACGTTTTCTGGCCACCTCATGGGCGGAGTAGCGGGGGGCGGATTCACTCTGGTAGGTGTGTTCCTGCTCCTCATCCAGAATGATGAGCCCGATATCTTTCAGCGGCGCAAAGATCGCGCTGCGGGTCCCCACCACGATATCCGCATTTCCCTGCTGGATCATCCGCCACTGCAAAAGGCGTTCGGTGTTGTTCAGCGCACTGTGCTGCACGGCAAGGCGACTGCCGAACATGGCTTTCAGGCGGCGGATCATCTGGGGGGTGAGGCCGATCTCCGGCACCAGCACCAGCGCCCGACGCCCCTGGGCCAGGGTGTGCTCAATGAGCTTGAGGAAGACCGCCGTCTTGCCGCTGCCGGTAACACCGTACAGCAGTGCTGCCCGGGGCTGTCGGGCATCCAGGTCCGCTCTGAGCCGGTCAAAGGCTGCCTGCTGTTCGGCAGAAAGTTCCACCGGACGGGGATCAAAGGGGATATCCGAAAACAGATCCAGAGACTTGAAGCGTTCCTCCGCCTGCAGGATCCCCTTTTTGCACAGAGCATCCAGGGTGGTCCGGCCCACCCCCTGTTCCTCCAGGTCGTGGCGGGACATGGGGCCGCCGCGCAGCAGTTCCACCGCGGCCTGCTGCCGTGGTCCGGGCTTTGGCCTGGCAGGCAGTTCCCCCACCAGGGTGTACACCGTTTCCACCGGGCGGCTCAGACGGTTCTGCACCACCGGTTTTCCGTTTTCCACACCGGGACGGTACTGGGCCCCGTACGGGATGATGGCCTTGACGGCCTCGTACCAGGTGCAGAAATACCGGTCCTTCAGGAAACGGACCAGATCCAGCAGGTCGGGGGTCAGACGGGCGTCTTCCGGTGCGGCGGCCAGCAGGGTCTTGAGCCGCGGGTCCGGGTCGGCTTCTTCCTCCATCTGCAGTACCACCGCCATGCGGGGCCGGTCGCCACGGCCGAAAGGTACCAGCACGATGCCGCCCGGCCACAAATGGCCGTCCAGTTCTGCGGGGACAAGATAGGAGTACAACTTATCGAAATGAATGGTGGCGTCATTCACCGCCACCTTTGCAATCATGGACAAACAGGTCCTCCCCTCTTGTGCGGGCGGATCAATCCTCCTGCATCAGGCGATGCCGGATAATGCCGTAGATGCGGTCGGCGCAATCCTGCACCACATCGTTGACCACATGTTCGTCGTAGTCGGCGGAGCGGGCAATCTCGGTTTCGGCACGCTTGAGGCGTTTCTGGATGACCTCCTCGGTCTCGGTACCGCGGCAGCGCAGGCGGTGTTCCAGCTCCTGCATATCCGGCGGCAGTACAAAGATGGTGGTGGCTCCCGGGTACAGCCGCTTGATGTTGCCGGCGCCCTCCACCTCGATGACCAGAATGACCGGTTCTTCCGCCTTCATGTGGCGTTCGATCTCGGAACGCAGGGTCCCGTAATAGTTCTCGCAATAGCAGGTGTATTCCACGATGCCATCCGCGTCCAGCGCTTCCTTGAAATGTTCCTTGCTGAGGAAGTGGTAGTTGACGCCATCCACTTCCCCTTCCCGCATGGGACGGGTGGTGGCGGACACCGTCTTCTTCACATCCGGATGGTCACCGAGCAGCTTGGACACAACGGTATCCTTGCCGGTGCCGGACGGCCCCGACACAACAAACAGGTACTTTTCACCTTTCATACTTTAGCATCCCCTATTCTTTTGCTTTCCTATACACCTGTATCCATCTATAAGCACACCGGATCACGGTGCGGCTTCCTCCTGCGTGCGACCGAGAATGGTTTCCGGCGGAAAGGCCGAGAGAACCACATGGTCGGAGTCCATGATGAGCACCGACTGGGTGCGGCGGCCGTAGGTGGCATCAATGACGGCACCCTTGTCCCGGGCGTCCTGCACGATACGCTTGATGGGTGCGGATTCCGGACTGACCGCGGCGATGAGCCGGTCGGCATTGACCAGATTGCCGAACCCGATATTGATCAGTTTCATACCTGCCCCTTATTCGATGTTCTGGATCTGTTCCCGGATCTTCTCGATCTCAGATTTGAGAGCCACCACCAGGCGGGTCAGGGCAGCGTCCTGGCACTTGGAGCCGATGGTGTTGGCTTCCCGGTTCAGTTCCTGGGTCAGGAAATCCAGTTTGCGGCCGATG
>CALXHN010000016.1 GCA_944388105.1 uncultured Gemmiger sp.
CACGCCGCGGCTGTCCGGGGATCGGAGGAGAAGGCTCTGGTGCCAATAACCGGATTGTCCGGGTTGGTGTTCACATCCGCCACCGGGGCAAAATCCAGGGTTATGCCATATCCGGTCAGGTATCTGCCGATTTCCAGCGACATGGCCCGCACAGCTTCCGGCCCCTGCTCCCCCACCGCGGCGGCACTCGGATACCGGGGAAGAGAAAAAGCCGGGTTTCCGGCCAGACGGGCCACGGCGCCGCCCTCCTCATCCACACCGATGAGCATCGGAATCTCCGAGGCCTGCTGCAGTTCATCAACCAGGGTTTTCAGCTGTGACTCGCCGGTGATGTTTTTGCCGAAAAGGACCACACCACCCACCGGATATTCCGCCAGAAAGGCTGCCATGGAGTCGGAGACTTCGATCACGCCGTCGGCATCCGCGTCGTCGATCTCCTCCTGGGAGAGGGATTCTTCCAGCGCATCCGGCCGAACCAGAAACAGCTGCCCGACCTTGTCCCGCAGGGTCATGCCGGACAGCGGGCCGTCCGGCTGCGCCGTCTGGGCCGGCAGCGGGGATGGCGTGGACACCGGTGCGGAAGACGGTGCGGTGCAGCCGGCCAGCAGGCAGACCGTCAGCCCCAGCGCCGCCGCACGGCGTACAAACGAAACCGCCATCCGCTTCTCCTCCCTCCCCGGGCACAGACTGAAATCTGCCTGTATTATACCACGGGTATCCGCAAAAGAAAATGCCGGACCACGCAAAACGGCACAGCCCCTTACGGGGCCGTGCCGTCAAAGCCAAAATCATGGTCAGGAATTCTGCCACCCGGCATAGCGGGATTTGCGCAAAGCACTTTTCATCCGGCTGAGCGTTTCCGGCGTCATGCTCAGGAAACTGGCAATGTGACGGTTGTTCACATCAAAGATCAGGCCGGGATACTCTTCCAGAAACCACTGGAACCGCTGCTTGGCAGGCAAATTGCACATGACATGGCGGGTATGATTGTGCAGACGCATGGCATCGGTCAAAAAGCGCGCATATAGCTCCGTCAGTTCCGGATAGGTATGCACCAGCTTCATCGTTTCCTGCAAAGGCAGTACCACAAACTCACAGTCGGTGAGGGCCACCAGGTTTTCCGGAGAAGGCTCGTCAAAAGAGCAGGGCGGCATGGTGGGCGTTCCGCACTTGAAGCAGAAACAATCCGTATGGTCCGCCCCATCCATGTCCACAAAATACCCCCGCGCTACCCCGCTGAGCAAAAGAAACACCTGCGTCTGGATCTCCCCCGCCCGCAGAAATACCGTTCCGCGCGGCATACGGCGCACTTGGGCCAGCTGGCACAGGGACTCCACCAATTTCGGTTCCGTCAGACCATACTGCCGGGTAAACAATTCCATTGCATCCATAGTATACTCCCAAACATTCTTCCCCCCGCCGCATGACCGGGATATACCGCACACCCGTCATATGGCGCCCTTCGTTTCCGCCAGGATCCCCTATAGGCAGAATTTGTTATTTTATATCATACCCCGAACCTCCGTCCCTTGTCAAGAATCGTTCACATCCGTGGCTCATGCAAGAAAAAGAGCCGGACCGGATCCCGGACATCTTGTCCCGCCTGCCGGCATGCTTTATAATGAAGATACAATAAGAAATTTTTAACAATGTACCGCCCATCCCGTACAGCGGATTCCTGGCAGACAGAAAAGAAAGGTTGCCTACCATGAATAGAAAAAAGGCCAAACGATACAAAAGCCTCCGCCGTGTTCTGAAAGATATGCGCCTGAGTCTGCTCGCCTTTGGCGTGCTGGTATGTCTGGCGCTGTTCGGCGTACTGATAATCCGGCGTTCCCTGCTGATCAACGGGCAGGAAACCGGCGCGGCGTTGGCGCGCAGCTATGCGGAGGAAGCCCGCAGCAACCTGACCGTGTACCAGACCCTGCTGAGTTACGGCACCGCCTTCTTGCAGGACCGGCTGGACGAGGGCTATACGGCCGAAGACCTGTTTGAGCCGGCAGATATGTATTTTGAGCGGGTGACCAGTGTTCTGGGTGAAGGGGTCGTCAGCCCATTTTTGCTGGTGGGCGATGAAATGCTCACAGCCTCCGGACGCCTGCCCACCGATATCGACCCCGATTACGATGCCCGCCAGCGGGATTGGTACCGCATGGCGGTGGCCGAAGAGGGCAAGGTCGTGGTGACCGGGCTGTACACCGACATCGTCACCGAAGAGCCGGTCATTTCGGTGGTACAGTCCTTTGACAACGGGAACGTGGTGCTGGGATTTGATGTCTTTACCGAAAACTTCCATTTCCAGGCAGATCCTCTGACCCTGGCCCATGCGGATTCCTTCTTCTTGTGCGACGCCACTGGAAAGGTCCTTTATTCCCGCACCGGCCTGCCTTTGGACAGCGAGGGAATCCAGAAATATTGCAGCTGTCTTTTGGAAAAGATTTATGCCGGCGAGCTGGACGAATACTGTGATTTCATCAAAGACCTGGACGGCGACCGCCGGGGTGTTTACTACACCCGGATGGAAAACGGCTGGTATTCCATCGTGACGATCCCCTACAGAAACCTTCTGGGCAATCTGCGTCCCTTTGGCAGCGTGCTGGCCATGATCCTGGGCGTTTCCCTGCTGGTCCTGGCAGTAACGGTCTGGCGGGAAAAGAAATACCATGACCGCATTGACCGCACCGACGAAACCGTTCGGGTACTGGGGAATTCCTACTATGCCCTGTACCGGATCGACTGTGCCCAGGGCACCTATGAGATGATCAAGAGCCCTTCCCCCGTGCAGGAGACTCTGCCCGCAACAGGCAATTACGCCGCCTTGATGAAAATCGTGGAAGAAGTGATGGAACCGGGCGCATATGCCGAATTTTCCAAGAGCTTCTCCCTGGAAAACATTCGCCGGCTGGTCCAGGCGCATACCCAGGATTTCGGCGGAGACTTTCAGCGAAAGTTCGGTGAGGAATATCATTGGGTGAATGTCCGGATCCTGTTCGATGAAATTCTCTCCCCCGAGGAAGTTGTGCTTTGCTTCCGGGAAATCGGTCAGGAAAAGCAGCGGCAGATGGAAGAACGGCGTATACTGGAGGATGCCTTGGAGCTGGCCCACCGGAATGAGAGCGTCAAACAGTCCTTCTTCAGCAGCATGTCCCATGATATGCGTACCCCGCTGAATGCCATCGTGGGACTGAGCGAGCTGGCTTCCAGATACGACGACGCAGACCGGCTCAAGGAATATCTGCGCAAGATCAACAGCGCCAGCCGTCAGCTGCTGAATCTGATCAACGACATCCTGGACATGTCCCGCATGGAACAGGGCAAGGTCATGCTGAACAATCACGAGTTCGACCTGCGCGCCTGTCTGGAAGAGTGCCTGGAAGCCTTCCGGTTCCAGGCTCATACCCAGAAGAAAACACTGGATGTGAAGCTGGACCTGGAACCGGCCCGCCTGCTCGGCGATCCGGCCCGCATCAACCAGATCCTGAACAATCTGCTTTCCAACGCCTTCAAGTTCACACCGGAAGGCGGCTCCATCCGTCTGCATGTGACCCAGATCGACAAGGGTGACTATGCCAAATACAAAATCGTGGTGGCCGACACCGGCATTGGCATGTCGGCGGATTTCCTGCCCCATCTGTTTGAGCCTTACAGCCGGGAAATGCGTTTTTCTGCCAAGCAGAGCATCGGTACCGGGCTGGGAATGTCCATCACCAAAAACCTGGTGAGCCAGATGAACGGTGAACTGCAGGTGGAAAGCGAACAGGGCAAGGGCACCACCTTCACCCTGGTCCTCCCCTTTGCAGTCATCGCCGACCAGAAAGCGGCGGCACCGGTCGCCGCCGCTCCGGAAGTATACCGACTGGAAGGGCGGCGCATCCTGCTTGCGGAAGACAACGAGGTGAACATGGAAATCACCACCGAACTGCTGCAGCTCAATGGGGTGGAAGTAACGCAGGCATGGAGCGGCCGGGAAGCCGTGGCGGCCTTTGAAAAGAGCGAGCTTTTCCAGTTTGATGCCATCCTGATGGATATGCAGATGCCGGAAATGGATGGCTGCGAAGCCGCCCGACAAATCCGGGCGCTCCCCCGCCCCGACGCTCCCTTGGTCCCCATCATTGCCGTGACCGCCAACGCCTTTGCCGAAGATATTGCCGCCACTTCCGCGGCGGGCATGAATGCCCATGTATCCAAGCCCATCGATTTCGGCCACCTGTGCCGTACCTTAGGCCGACTGACCGCCGGCACCGAAACCATGGCACCGGACACCCTGGCCCAGACGGATACGCCGGACACCACTTCCTGAAAAAGCAAAAAGCCCGCGGGAGAGCTCAGCCTCTTCCGCGGGCTTTTTTACAGGGAAATCACTGGCTTTCCGCCGACTGCACGACAGAACCGGGTGCCGGATTCAGGTGGATCATCACATGCTTGATATCGGGGAAATGACTTTCCATCTCGGTGTGTACGCGTTCGGCCACTGCATGGGCGTCCTGAAGGGTCTTTTGGCCGTCCACCTCGATCTCCAGGTCCACATAGACCTTGTTGCCGAACATGCGGGAGTGGAGCGTATCCACACAGACCACATCCTGCTGTTCACTGACGAACCGGCTGAGTTCCTGCTCATACTGCTCTCCGCAGGACGTATCCAGCATCTTGACCACCGCATCTTTGATGATGTCGTAAGCGACCTTGACGATGAACAGGCAGATGACCACGCTGGCCACCGAGTCCAGTACCGGGAAACCCAGCATGGCACCGCCGATACCGATCAGAGAGCCAATGGAGGAGAAGGCATCGGACCGATGATGCCATGCATCCGCCATGAAAGCCGCCGAGTTGATCTGCTTGGCATAGTACCGGGTATACCAGTACATGGCCTCCTTTGTCACAATGGAAACCACGGCGGCAATGAGCGCGATCAGCCCCGGCACGGCCAGCTTCTCATACCCGCCGGAAAAGATGTTTTCCAGGCCGACGCGGCCCACACCCAGCCCGGTGGCCATGAGCACCACGCCCAGGATCAGAGAAGCCACGCATTCCAGGCGTTCGTGGCCGTAGGGATGGGCGGCATCCGCTGCGCGGCGGGATACCTTGACGCCGATCCAGGCAATGAGGGTGGTCAGCACATCCGAAAACGAGTGAATGGCGTCGGAGATCATGGCGCCGGAATGTCCCCAGATACCGGCCAGCAGTTTGAAGCCGGAAAGGATGGCATTGCCGACAACACTGACCAGGGACAGACGCCGGATCACGGCGTCCTCATCCAGATGACGGGCGGTTGCGTGGGTTGAACGGGTTGACATAAAAGAAACCTCCTGTTGGGCCGCTGTGCGGCCGTACTGTATTCTCTTATGTGCACCTCATTGAGATACGGTTCCACCAGGGTATAGAAAAAGGCACCTGTGGAACATACAACTGTCCCACAGATGCCGTCGTTCACATCTGCTGCCGCAAAGGCGGCCCGACCCCATGCCCGGAATGGGCATCGCCTGCTCAGTTTGTACTGTTGATCTCGCACCCTTTTTGCAAGGATGTAATGCAGTGCAAAGAGTATAAGTCATAGTATCATATTTTATGATCCAACGCAAGAGAAAAATACCCTTGCCTTGAAAAAAAAGTGCCATTGTAGTAAGATACACCTGAACGGCAGCTGCGATTCCGGACGGAGGTGCGGAGCTGCGCAGCCGCCATTTCCCTTTCAAAATTCACTTTCAGGAGGATGCCGCCTATGCACGACAAGGCCTCTGCGCTGCGAAAGAAATGTTTTACCGCCGCCGCTGCGGTGGTTTTTCTATGGATGTTCTTGCTGAACTGTCTGACCCCTTACATTGCAGATGATTTCACCTTTGCCTATGCCTTTGACACGGGACTGCGGCTGCACAGTCTGCCCCAGCTCTTGAAAAGTCTGGCCTACCATTATTATGAATGGAGCGGCCGGGTGGTGGTGAAATTCTTTGCCCAGGGGTTCACCATGTTCCCCAAGGTCCTGTTCAACCTATGCAATGCTGCCGCCTATCTGGCACTGGCTCTGGTCATCTACCGGCTGGCCAGAGGGCGCCGCACCGGGCGGTATGATCTGGTTGTCTTTGCGCTGATCCTGGCATCTCTGTGGGAAATCAGTCCGGCATTCGGACAGACCAACCTGTGGATGTGCGGTGCCTGCAATTACCTGTGGGCCAGTCTGGGATGTCTGGCCTTTCTGCTGCCATGGCGCTATTACCTGCAGAAACCGTTTGCAGGCAGTTGGCGGCTGACCGCAGGCATGGCCCTGGCCGGACTGCTGGCCGGCTGGCTGAGTGAAAATACCAGCGCCGGCATGCTGGTCTGCCTTGTCCTCTGCCTGCTGGCTCTGCTGATCCGACACCACAGAATCCCCTCCTGGATGTGGTCCGGCTTCGCCGGTTCGGTAGCCGGGTTTGTGATTCTGATCGCAGCCCGGGGCAATTACAATCGGGCTTCGGTTTACGGGGATTATGAATCCTTCCTGACGCGGTATGCGGTACGCTTTTTCAACTGTCTGAACATGCTGAAAGAGTATGCCCTGCCCCTGCTGTTCGCCTTCGTGATCCTGTTCGTGCTGCTGGTCTTCCAATGCAGCACGGACAAAACCGGATACGGCCCCATAGTCTGGCCGGTGATTCTGCTGCTGGGCGGTCTGGCCTCCAATTTTGCCATGATCCTGAGCCCCGATTACTACGAGCGCTCCACCCATGGCCCCTTTACCCTGCTCACCGCTGCCTGTGCGGCCTGCGCGGTACAGCTCAGCGGCCGGACGCTGCGCAAAGCGCTGACCTGTGCCGCCGCCTGCGCAGGCCTTGTGTGCACCTTCCATGCGGCGGAGGCCGGATATGACATTGCCAGCTACTATGTGATGTACCAAACACGGGACGGCCTGCTGCGCACCGAGGCCGCCGAACTGGGTGAGCAGGCGCCTCAGGCCGAACTGGTCAGCTACGCCATCGAACCGTACACACACTGGTGTGCCGCCTACGGACTGCCGGATATCCGGGAGGACAGCGGCGATTCCATCGGCCTGTGCCGTGCCCGCTGGTACGGGGTCGGCGGCATCACCGCCACCGAGGCCCGCACCTATCCGTTCCCCGGGCACATGAACGATGCATACGCTGCCGGTCAGGCCCAGGCGGAAGACAGCGCTTCTTGAAAACAAAACACCGGAACCTGCCACAGTCGGCGGTTCCGGTGTTTTATTATGTTCGGTTTTGAAGCCGGCTTCCGGCCCGGTTGTCACTCCCGCGTCCGTGCCCGATCCGCCGGACGCAGTTTCTGGCAATACTGGGTGCAAAGCTTGTCGGTACACTGCGAGCACTGCAGGGCCACGTTGGAATGATCCCAGAAGCGTTCCGGGTACATCATAACGCACAGTTCCCACACCAGCCAAGCGGCAATGGACATAAGCACCAACGAGGTGGCGAAGAATCCCCCCATAAAAATCAGCGGCGAAAACATCATCAGGTGGTCCCAGTTGAAGATGCGGCAGGTGGTGCAGCAGCGGTTTTTCATAATGAGACGGAACGGGCACCAGATCAGCACGCAGATCAGATCACAGACATAAAAGAACACCGAGATCATGAACAGGGTGATTTTATCGATCACGCCGGCATAATGCAGCACACCGATGGCAGCGATCAGGGCGCACCAGATCAGAAACACTTTGTACGCCGCTTTGGTTGTGGCCACGATATAACTTTTGAGGGCTTCGTAGTTGATTTTTTCCCGGATAGGCCGAAAACGATTGGCAAAGAGTTTCTGGGACCCAAGCGGCACCTTGTTTTTGATGGGAAATATCTGCAGGATCATATCCATGACCCAAACAAACCACAAAAGATGCAGCGGAGAAAATGTTCTGAAGAAATTCATGCCTTCCAGCACCGTGAAAACACCGCGCCGAAATACACACGCAAGGGTGCACAGCAGGAAAATCAGACTCCGCCCCACCAGGCGGGCCACATAAATTTTTCTGGTCCTGGACATGACTGCCTCTTTCCTGTACAGCCGGAAAACGGTGTCCCGTTCCGTGCGAGAGTTTGCCGGATAAAGAAAATCCCGAACGCGGAAGCGTTCGGGATTTTGGTGCGGATGAAGGGATTTGAACCCACACTCTTTTAAGGGAACTAGAACCTGAATCTAGCGCGTCTGCCAGTTCCGCCACATCCGCATATTGTTTTGTCAGCCGGTCACCCGGGCGACATGTATTATTATACACATGCTCCCGGGATTTGTCAATACTTTTATTAAGAACTTATTTTCCCCTGTTTTTCGCTATTTGCCGCACCTTGTCGGGCAACAAAAAATCCCGGGCGCCAAAGCGTCCGGGATTTTGGTGCGGATGAAGGGATTTGAACCCACACTCTTTTAAGGGAACTAGAACCTGAATCTAGCGCGTCTGCCAGTTCCGCCACATCCGCATATTCTGTTCGTCGGCAGGTCTCCCTGAGCGACGAATATTATTATACACACCGGCCCATGGTTTGTCAACACCTTTTTTGAAAAAAATTCCATGCCCCTGTAATCGATACGCTTTCCTGTGTAGCGTCGTTTATTTACAATTCAGAAACAGTGTTACCGGTTTTCCATTTTCCGTTTCCATGCTATAATAAGGGAAAACTTCGGCCCTTGCTGGCCATTTCCGGGAGGATCTTTCTTATGTGGACTTGTTCGCTTTTGAAGCAGAATGCCAGACAGGCGTTGTCCGGTACATACTGGCGCACTTTTGCCCTGTGCCTTCTGCTGGCTATTGTGGGCGTGGGCGACTATTCGGTTACTGCCTCGTATCATTTTGAAACCGAGGTCGACCGCCTGAACACCATGTTCCGCGGCAGAGTCTGGACCGGGGAGGCTGCCCAGGCCGACATCTGGCAGCAGCTGGCCGGAATCCCCGCTGCCGTATGGAGCATTGTGTTTGTCATCCTGCTCATATCCGTGGTGATCGCTGTGCTGTGGGCCGCCTTTGTCGCTGCGCCCCTGGAAGTGGGACGCAACCGCTTCTTCATGGAGAACCGCCAGAGCCCTGCACCGCTGCGCACCGTCACCACCGTTTTCCGTACCCCCTATCTGAACATGGTCAAGGTGAAATTTCTGGTTGACCTGAAGATTGTGCTGGGACTTTTCCTGCTGGTGATCCCCGGCATCTACTGGGCGTACTGCTATCTGATGGTCCCCTATCTGCTGGCGGAAAATCCCTACATGAGCACCACCCGCGCCATGCAGCTGAGCCGCGAGATGATGCACGGCGAAAAGTGGCACGCCTTCTTGCTGCGTCTTTCCTTCGTGGGCTGGGTCATTCTGGGCATGCTGACCCTTGGGATCGGGCTTCTGTTTCTGGAACCCTACTATCAGGCAACCATGGCGGAACTGTATGCCGCTTTGCGCAGCAAAGCCTTTGCCATGAACCTGACCGATGCCAGTGAGCTGGGCGGTTTTGTGCGCCACTGATATCCGAAGAAAAAAGTCAAAAAAACACTTGACAGTTGGCTCGGACCTTGCTATAATAACTCTTGCAGTTTGGCGTTGCCGAGCTGCTATGGAAAGATGGCTGAGCTGGTCTAAGGCGCACGACTGGAAATCGTGTAGGGCCCTGAAAGCCCTCGAGGGTTCGAATCCCTCTCTTTCCGCCAGAAAAACCTTTCGGAAATTCCGAAAGGTTTTTTCTTTTATAATTTTCTTTCTGCTTACAGGACAGAGTTCTTCCTGCCACGCAAAAACAGCCGCCTTCCCTGCATTGGGGAAGGCGGCTGTTTTTCAGTCAGAATCAGAAATCACTGAGGCATGAACTCAAAATCAATGCGGCCCAGAGGCACATCGGCTCCGGCAACCTTGACCTTGATGGGGCTGCCCAGCATCCAGGTACGGCCGGTGAGCGGGTCGGTCAGGGATACGCCCTCGGTGACGGCGGCTTCCCCCTTGCACAGCTGGGCAGCAGGCACAAACCCTTCCACCGTGTTGTCCAGGGCCACAAAGACGCCCCGGGCGGTGATGCCGGAGATGGTGCCGTCATAGACCTCGCCCAGATGGCCATGCATATACTCGGCCTTGTACAGGTCTTCCACGTCGCGCTCAATGCGCACGGCGTCCACTTCCTTGCGGCTGGACTGCTCGCTGGCATGGGTGGCAAACTCGGTATAATTCTTGACCAGACGTTCATGCGGTGCCCCCACCAGCATATCGGTCAGGATACGGTGAATGGCCAGGTCAGGGTACCGGCGGATGGGGCTGGTAAAGTGCGCATAGTCCTTGAGCACCAGGCCAAAGTGGCCCAGAGGCTCCGGGCTGTACCGGGCTTTCTGCATGCTGCGCAGGATACCGGTATGCACCGGAATGCGGATGGGAGTATCACGGGTCTCATCCAGCAGGGCGGACAGCTCCAGCTGGGTGGGGATTTCGCCCTTGAACACCGGGTTCAGGCCGCAGGCTTTCAGGGTAGCCCGGAGCTTTTCCATCTTTTCGGCATCAGGGGCTTCGTGTACACGGTAAACGAAGGGCACGCGATGGGTGCGGCCGGCGTTGGCCGCGCACTGGTTGGCCAGCAGCATGAATTCCTCGATCATGCACTCGGACACGCCGCGGCCGCGCTTGACGATGTCCACGCAGCGCCCGGTCTCGGGATCGATGACCAGCTTGGCTTCATCCGACTCGATCTCCATGCTGCCGCGTTCCCGCCGCAGGGCCAGCCGCTTTTCGTACAGCTCATTCATCACCGGCAGCTGGGCCAGGACTTCGCTGTATTTATTCTGCAGGTCCTCCCCTGCCGTGCCGTCCAGCAGGGCGTTGATCTCCTTATACACGCCCTTGACACGGCTGCGGATGACCGTCTTGACAAACTGGTAGCCATGGATGTTGCCCTTTTCGTCCAGGCGCATCAGGCAGGAGAAAGCCAGCCGGTCTTCCCCTTCGTTCAGGCTGCAGATGCCGTTGGACAGCTGCTGGGGCAGCATGGGGATGACCTTGTCCGCATAATAAATGCTGGTGGCTCGCTCGTAAGCTTCCTTGTCCAGCGCCGTGTCCGGACGGACATAGTGGCTCACATCCGCGATGTGAACCCCCAGTTCATAGCCGCCATCCTGCAGATGCATCAGGCTGATGGCGTCGTCGATATCCTTGGTCTCGGCACTGTCGATGGTGAAGATGGGCAATCCCCGCAGATCCATGCGGTGCGCCGCTTCGGCGGGATCGATCCGGGCGTTGTCATAGGCAGAAGCTTCCTGCATGACTTCGTCCGGGAATTCCTGCCGCACATCGCGGCCATAAAGAATGGCCTTGGCACACTCACAGGCATAATCGGAGGAACCGAACCGCTCGGTGACGGCAGCGCGGTGGTCCATGTGACGGCCGCCGCGGCCGGTGAGCACAGCGCCCACTTTGTCGCCCAGCTGGGCGCCGTTGATGGCCTTCTTGTCCAGAATGATGCGCACGTCCCGGCAGCCATCCGGCTCCACCGCCATACGGCCGTCATCGGTCATGGTGATGGTACCGGCAAAGCTGTTGTGGGGCTCGGTGACTTCCAGCACTTCGCCTTCTGCGCTGCCCTCTACCCGGGGACGCTCAAACAGTTTGACCAGGATCTTGTCATGGGGCATGGCACCATGGAGGGCGCGGCCGGGGATGAAGATATCGCCGGTGCCATCGTCCCGGGCGGCAAAGCCGAAGCGTGCCGCCAGCTTGACCAGGGTGCAAGGAATGCCCGCCGGGGCAGATTCGTTTTCGATGGTGGCAAGACCCGGGGCATACTGGCCGTCACGCACGGTCAGCAGGCCGGTGGCCACCATGCCGGACACGGTGCTGCGCAGACGGGTGTTGTCCACCTGCAGGTTGTTCTGCAGTTCCCGCAGGGTGTGGGGGCGCCGCTTGACGGCATTGAGAATATTTTTTTGCAGTGGTGTCATGTGGTATTTACTCCTCCCTGACGTCGCCCCGTCGGCCGGCGGGGCCCTTCCGTGCGGGTCTGGCCCGCAAAACCTTCTTCTTTATGAACTTTCCCATAAAAAACGGCCCGCGGGTTCCGGCGGGCCGTTTTCTGTCAAATGGATTACAGGCGGGCGTTGACAACGCTGACGACCAGCGCGGCAATCAGGAACACAGCGCCCAGAATCTTGGTGAACTTGGCCAGCTTGGCATCCAGGCCGCGCTCACGGCCGGCAGCCATGAAGCTGTTGTCGCCCATAATGGCACTGGAAAGGCCGCGGCCCTTCTGCTCCTGCGCCAGGGTGAACACAACGATCAACAGGCAGGCGATGATGAGGATCACGCCGAACACGATTTCATAGATTCCCATTTGTAGCACTCCTTCAAAGTCTCATGCAGGATATACTATACCACACCCTATCCCGAATTGCAAGAAAATTTTGGCGTGGTTTCTTCAAAAATACGCTCCGTCCCTTTACAGGGTCATCTGCTCCACGCTGTCAGTCTCCTTGAGCAGGGCACCGGCAGCCGGCAGGGTGCGCACACGATAGCGATGGGGATCGGCCAGTTCCAGCCCCGCCGCAGGACGCACCCGGGTGATGCGGGAATTCTTTTTCAGGTTGACCACATTGACACCGGCGGTGTCCCGGGTGGTCTTTTCGGGGATGAGGGCGCTGCCGGCCAACAACAGACGGGTGGTGGCCGGACCCGCATTGACGAAGATGGCCAGCTCCTGTTCCTCGGTCAGATGGAGGATGGCCGCCAGCTCCGCCTTGTCGCTGTAGGCCTTGAGCAGCTTGCGGCGGTTCTGCTTGGTCTGGTAGCTGGTCAGAGGCACCTTGGCACATTTGCCGTTCTGGAAGAAGAAGAACATGTGGCCGCTGTAATCGGCGGTCACGGCCATGAAGACGGGCACTTCCCCGTCGTCCATGCCCAGGGTGGAGGCAACATAATCCCCCAGCACGCTGGCCTTGGAGTCGGAGAAATCCGCCGCGCGGGTCTTGTAGACCTGGGCGTGGTTAGTGAAAAAGAGCAGCTCCACGCTGTTGGTGGACTCACAGGTAAAGGCGATCTCGTCCCCGTCCTTGAGTTTCTGCTCACCGGACATGCGCAGGCTCTGGGGGGTGATCTTCTTGAAATAGCCTTCCCGGGTGAAGAAGAGATGCACGGGATAGTCCGGAATCTCCTGCTGCTCCTCCTCTGCACTCTCCTCCGGCAGGTCGTACAGAATCTCGCACCGGCGAGGTTTGCCGTACTTCTGGGCCACCTCGGTGAGTTCCTTCATGATGATCTTGTTGATGCGGGCCGGACGCTTGAGGATGTCTTCCAGGTCGGCGATCTCCTTTTCCAGCTCCTCGATCTCCTCGGTGCGTTTGAGGATGTATTCCCGGTTGAGGTGCCGCAGCTTGATCTCGGCCACATACTCGGCCTGGACTTCGTCGATGCCGAAGCCAATCATCAGGTTGGGGACGACCTCACTCTCCTCAGCGGTCTCCCGGACGATGCGGATGGCTTTGTCGATATCCAGCAGGATGGCCTCCAGACCGCGCAGCAGGTGCAGACGCTTCTGCTTGCCCTGGAGGTCATGGTAGGTACGGCGGCGCACGCATTCAGCCCGGAAAGCCGCCCATTCCAGCAGGATGCCCCGCACGCCCAGCACCCGGGGCTGGCCGCCGATAAGCAGGTTGAAGTTGCAGGCAAAGGAGTCTTCCAGCGGGGTGGCCTTGAACAGCCGTGCCATGAGTTTGTCCGGGTCCTGACCACGCTTGAGATCAATGGTCAGTTTGAGGCCGTTCAGGTCGGTCTCATCGCGCATATCGCTGATTTCCCGGATCTTGCCCGCCTTGACCAGCTCGGTGATCTTGTCCATGATGGCTTCCACCGTGGTGGTGGGCGGGATGCGGGTGATGTCGATGCAGTTGTTTTCCTTGTCATAGGACCAGGCAGCCCGAACCCGGATGCTGCCCCGGCCGTTTTCCAGCACGTTCTTCATCTCGGCAGCATCATACAGGATACTGCCGCCGCCCACAAAATCCGGGGCGGGCAGCAGCTGCATCAGGTCGGCGTTCTCATCCTTCATCAGGGCGATGGTGGCATTGCACAGTTCGGCCAGATTGAAGGAACAGATGTTGGAGGCCATGCCTACGGCGATGCCCAGGGTGTTGTTGGCCAGGATGGTGGGGAAAGTCACCGGCAGCAGGGTGGGCTCGGTGGTGGTGCCGTCATAGTTGGGCACGAAATCCACCGTATCCTTGTCGATGTCCCGGAAAAGTTCCTCGCATACCGGTTCCAGCTTGGCTTCGGTGTAACGGGCGGCAGCGTAGGCCATATCCCGGCTGTACGCCTTGCCGAAGTTGCCCTTGGAGTCCACGAAGGGCACCAGCAGGCTTTCGTTGGAGCGACCCATACGCACCATGGTATCGTAGATGGCAGCATCACCATGAGGGTTCAGGTGCATGGTGCTGCCCACGATGTTGGCGCTCTTGGTGCGTGCCCCTTTGAGCAGGCCCATCCCGTACATGGTGTACAGCAGCTTGCGGTGGGCGGGCTTGAAGCCGTCGATCTCCGGCAGGGCGCGGGAGACGATCACGCTCATCGCATACGGCATATAGTTGGTTTCCAGCGTCTGGGTGATGGGGCTTTCGATCACTTCGCCCGCCGAGAGGATCTCTACATTATCCCCCAGCTGCGGGCGGGCAGGCGCCTGTTTCTTTTCACGTTTTTTTGCCATGGTTCCTCCCCTTGTCAGGACACATCCAGATCATCCAGATACTCGGCGCCGTGTTCCGCAATATGTTCTTTACGGCCGGCCAGGTTATCCCCCAGCAGCAGATCGAACACCTCGGAGGTCTGCTTGGCGTCGGTGGGCAGCACCTTGATCAGGCGGCGGCTCTCCGGGCTCATGGTGGTCAGCCACATCATTTCAGGGTCGTTCTCGCCCAGACCTTTGGAGCGCTGGATGGTATATTTCTGGCCGTCAATGCGGCGCAGGATATCCGCCTTTTCCGGCTCGGTATAGGCGAAATACGTCTTGGCCTTGGTGTTGATCTCATACAGCGGGCTCTCGGCAATATAGACGTAGCCCTGGTTGATGAGGGTGGGCGTGAGGCGGTACAGCATGGTCAGCACCAGGGTGCGGATCTGATAGCCGTCCACGTCGGCGTCGGTACAAATGACGATTTTATTGAAGCGCAGATTGTCCAGGTTGAAAGTGGCCAGGTCCTTGTTATGGGACCCGCCCAGCTCCACGCCGCAGCCCATGACCCGGATCAGGTCGGTGATGACCTCCGACTTGAAGATGCGGGCATAATCGGCTTTCAGGCAATTCAGGATCTTGCCGCGGATGGGCATGATGGCCTGGAATTCGGAGTCGCGGCTCTGCTTGACCGCGCCCATAGCGGAATCGCCCTCCACGATATACAGTTCCCGCCGGGATGCGTCCTTGGTGCGGCAGTCCACAAACTTCTGCACCCGGTTGGCAATGTCCATCTGCTGGGTGATGTTTTTTTTGATGGAGATACGGGCCTTTTCCGCGTGTTCCCGGCTCTGCTTGTTGATGAGCACCTGTTTACAGGCTTTCTCCGCTTCGTCGGGTTTTTCGATGAAATAGACTTCCAGCTGATGCTTGAGGAAATCGGTCATGGCCTGGGCCACAAACTTGTTGGTGATGGCCTTCTTGGTCTGGTTCTCATAACTGGTGCGGGTGGAGAAGCTGGAAGAGACCAGGATCAGGCAGTCCTGCACATCGGCAAAGGTGATGGCGCTTTCGTTCTTTTTATACAGCCCCTTGTTTTTCAGCCATGCATTGATCTGATTCACAAAGGCCAGACGCACTGCACGGTCAGGGCTGCCGCCATGTTCCAGCCAGCTGGAGTTGTGGTAATATTCCAGCGCCTGGGTCTGGTTGGAGAAGCAGAAGGCCACATTCATCTTGACCTGGTATTCGGGCTGGTCTTCCCGGTCACGGCCCACGGCGGAACCGGCACAGGCATGCACCGGCGTGAGGGCCTTGTCCCCTGCCAGCTCGGCCACATGATCCACAATACCGTTTTCATAGTAGTAAGAGATTTTTTCCGCACGCTCTCCCGAGCGGTCGTTAAAGACCAGGGTCACGCCGGCATTGACCACCGCCTGCCGTTTGAGCATATCCCGGAAGGTTTCGGGCGATACGGTGATGTCGGTGAAAACATCGGTATCCGGCATCCACCGGATGACGGACCCGGTACGGCGGCCACTGAAAGGTTCTTTTTTCAGTCCGCCCACATTCTCGCCTTTTTTGAAGTCCAGGTGATAGTGAAAGCCGTCCCGGTAAATATCGGCCGTCATCCAGGCACTGGCATACTGGGTGGCACACAGACCCAGACCATTGAGGCCCAGGGCAAAATCATAGTTGCCGGCTCCCTCGCCGTATTTGCCGCCGGCATACAGTTCACAGAAAACCAGGTCCCAGTTCCACCGCTGTTCAGCCTTGTTATAATCTACCGGAATGCCGCGGCCGAAGTCCTCAACCTCCACACTGTGGTCCGGGTAGAGGGTAACATTGATTTTGTCACCAAAGCCGTCCCGGGCTTCGTCGATGGAGTTGGAGACGATCTCAAAAATGGAGTGAGCGCAGCCTTCCACACCGTCGGAGCCAAAAATAACGGCAGGACGTTTGCGGACACGGTCCGCGCCCTTCAGACTTTTAATGCTTTCGTTGCCGTAAACCTGTTTTTTTGCCATGCGGCTTCCCCCTGAAATTGCGTTGTGACGAGTTCATGTGTATTTTGCGCGTATTTATTATTTAACCATGAAGTGGAAGGGTTTGTCAAATAATGCTTTCATTATATCACAACCCATGGTTGTATTGCAAGACAAAAGCAACCGCCGGAGCGGAAGGCTCCGGCGGCGTTTGTGCTCAGACGGGAAGCAAGTCAGATCAGTTGCTGCTGCCTTCTACCTCTTCCTTCAGGTAGGCGTCCAGTTCGTCGGCGGCTTCATTCAGCTTTGCCTCGGCTTCGGAATCGTCTGCGGTGGTGCTGTCGGCTTGCAGCTGTTCCGACTGCTTCTGAATCTCTGCCAGCTGCTCTTTCACCTTCTCAGTCACCGCCTGCTTTTCCTCCTCAGCGGGCGTGGCCTCGTCTTCCTGAGAGACAGGCTGAGAGTCTGAAGAAGCGGGTTCCTGGGCGGTATCGTCGGAGGAAGCCTCCGGGGGCTGGGTATCCGCAGAGGCAGCCGGGTCAGACGCGGGCTGGGATTCGTCGGTCTTGGGGGTGCAGCCGAACAGCGCCAGACTCAGACCGGCAGCCAGCAAAAGGGCGGCAAGACGGGACATTGTGCGACGTTTCATTTGTGTTCTCCTTTGGTAAGGTGTTACGGGGCGAATTTGGTATTCTGAAACACAAGAAAGCTTTCCTGTATTTAGGATACCACATTTCTCTGCCACCCTACAAGGCAGTTTTCCACGATACAACCGTAAAAGTTTGGTTACATTCCTTTCTAAAAAAGCCCTCCTGCCAAAGCGGCAGAAGAGCTTCTTGCGTTTTGGGTAACAGAAACTTCTCAGCCCATCATGCTGAAGAAGTCCACCTGGCTGGTCTCCGGCAGGTTGCCCAGGGCCCCCACATCCCGCAGTTTGTCCAGGATGGACTGGGCCACACCGGAAGCCTGCTGCAGTTCCTCGATGGAGATATACTCTTCCCCGTGGATGGTGGCCTGTTCCAGAGCAATGGCGGCATTTTCGCCCAGGCCTTTCAGCGCGGTGAAGGGAAGGCGGACCTTGCCGTCCTCCACGATATATTTGCTGGCATAGCTTTTGCCCAGTTCAATGGGCAGGAACTGGCAGCCCCGCTGCAGCATCTCGTTGACCAGCTGCAGGCTGACCAGGGCGTCGTCATCCTTGGCGGTACGCTCATCCTTGGGGATGCGCTCGTTATCCCGCAGGTGTTCCTTGGCCACCCGGACGCCGCCCACGGCCGCTTCGTAGTCAATATCGGCACCGCGGACGGTGAAGTAAACCGCGTAGAAGATGGCCGGATGGTAGACCTTGAACCACATCAGGCGGATGGCCGCCATCAGGTAAGCCACCGCATGGGCTTTGGGGAACATATACTTGATCTTGCGGCAGGATTCGATGTACCAGTCAGGCACATCGTGTTCCCGCATGGCTTCCTCCCATCCTGGCTTGAAGCCGCCCTTGGCCACCTTGCCTTTACGCACAGCCTCCATGATGTCAAAGGACATCTTGGGTTCCAGGCCCTTGCGCAGCAGGTACAGCATGATGCTGTCACGGCAGCCGATGACCTCGGCGATGGTGCAGGTTTTGGAGCGGATGAGTTCGTCGGCGTTGTTGGTCCAGACGTCGGTTCCGTGGGACAGGCCGGAAATCTGGATCAGTTCCGAGAAGTTCTTGGGCTGGGCATCCAGCAGCATCTGGCGCACGAAGTTGGTGCCCATTTCGGGGATGCCGAAGGTGCCGGTCTGGCTGCCGATCTGTTCCGGGGTGACGCCCAGGGCCTCGGTGGAGGTGAGCAGGCTGTACACCTTGGGATCGTTCATGGGCACCGAGTTGATGGGGATACCGGAATACTCCTCGAAGAACTTGTAGAAGGTGGGCACATCGTGGCCCAGCTCGTCCAGCTTGAGCAGCGTGTCGTGGAGGTATTTGAATTCGAAGTGGGTGGTCAAAAGACCGCCCTTCACGTCATCCGCCGGGTGCTGGATGGCACAGAAATCGTAGATATCAAAAGTATCGGGCACAACGACCATGCCGCCGGGATGCTGGCCGGTGGTCCGCTTGACGCCGGTACAGCCGATGCACAGGCGGTTTTCCTCTGCACGGTTGACGGTGCGGCCGCGTTCTTCCAGGTACTTCTTCACATACCCGTAGGCGGTCTTGTCCTGCAGACCGGAGACCGTTCCCGCCTTGAAGACGTTCTCCTTGCCGAAGAGCTCCTCGGTATAACGGTGAACGTTGGACTGATACATGCCGGAGAAGTTCAGGTCGATATCCGGCTCCTTGTCGCCGTAGAAGCCAAGGAAGGTCTCAAAGGGGATGTCGTGCCCTTCCATGATCATGGAGGTGCCGCAGACCGGGCACTTCTTGTCCGGCAGGTCAAAGCCGTCCATGGTGTGGCCGTCATCGATCCATTCACTGTGCTGGCATTCCGGGCACAGATAATGGGGCGGCATACTGTTGACTTCCGAGATTCCCGCAAAGTGGGCTACGGCGGAGGAACCCACAGAGCCACGGCTGCCCACCTGGTACCCGCCTGCGTTGGAGAACGCCACCAGCTTGACGGCAATGACGTACAGAACGGCATAGCCGTGGCCGCAGATGGAATCCAGTTCCTTTTTCAGGCGCTTTTGCAGAATATCGGGAAGCGGACTGCCATAATCCTTCCGGGCGTGCTCCCAGGTGCCGGAACGCAGCTGCTCCTCGGCGCCCTTGATGGAAGGCGGATAGGTGCCTTTGGGAATGGCACGCAGATTGCCGTCGATGGTGGCAGCGATCTTGTTGGGATTGGTGACCACCACCTCATAGGCCTTTTCCTTGCCCAGATAACTGAACTCCTCCAGCATATCCTGGGTGGTGCGATAGAACAGCGGTGCCTGGTTATCCGCATCCTTGAAGCCGTTGCCCGCCTGCAGGATGGCCCGATAAGCCGCATCCTCCGGTTCCTGGAAGTGCACATCCCCCGTAGCGACCACCGGTTTGTGCAGTTCGTCCGCCAGGGCAATGACGGTACGGTTGAAATTCTTGATGGCTTCGATGGAGTCCACCTGACCGTTGCGGACCATAAACGCATTGTTGCCCAGGGGTTGGATCTCCAAAACGTCATAGTAATCGGCAATCCGCAGAAGATCTTCATGGCTGCGGCCTGCGACGATGGCACGATACAGTTCTCCCGACTCGCAGGCGGAGGACAGGATCAGGCCCTCCCGGTACTGGTTCAGCAGACTGCGGGGCACACGGGGCTTTTTGAAGAAATACTTGGTGTGGGCGGCACTGACAATGCGGTAGAGATTCTTGAGCCCGGTCTGGTTCTTCACCCAGATGATCAGATGGTTGAACCGCTTTTTCAGGACCTCTTTATTGCCGCCCAGGCCGGTGTTGATATCCTCGACGTTGTAGATTTCCTTTTCCTTCAGGTCTTCGAGCATCTTCTCGAAGATGCGGGCCAGGGCCATGGCATCGTCCACCGCCCGGTGATGGTTGAAGGGAGGAATTTCCAGATGCTTGTTGATCACATCCAGCTTGTAGCTGCGAAGCCCGGGAAACAGAGCCTGCGCCATGGGAACGGTATCGATATAGGGATTGTTGAAGGTGATGCCCGCCCGTTCGGCCGCCCGCTGCAGAATCAGCATATCGAAACTGCTGGCATTGTGGGCGATGACGATGTTGTCCCCGCAGAACTCCTTGAAGCTGCGGATGGCTTCATCCGGAGAAGGTGCATCCGCCACCATGGCGTCATTGATGCCGGTCAGTTCCACCACCTTGGCCGGAATGGGCCGCCCGGGATTGACAAAGGTAGCGAAGCTTTTCTCCTCGTTGATCTTGCCGTTTTCCACATAGACGGCACCAATCTCGGTCATGATGTCGTTGTTGGTATCCAGACCTGTGGTTTCGGTATCAAAGACCACAAAGCTCCCGGTAAGAGGCATTTTGACCTTGCCGTAGACCGTGGGGATCATATCATCCACGAAATAGGCTTCGCACCCGTAAATCAATTTGAAACCGGGGTCGGAACCATGGATATCATCGGCCGCCAGCATGGCTTCCGGGTATCCCTGGCAGACGCCATGGTCGGTGATGGCAATGGCGCGATGGCCCATGCGGTGGGCCAGCCGGACAATCTTGCCGGGGTCGCAGAATCCGTCCATAGAGCTGGACTTGGTATGCAGATGCAGCTCCACCCGCTTGTGGCCTTCCGGTTCGGTGTCCTGACGGGGCTGACGTTCCACCTGCAGGACATCATAAGGCAGGAGCACATAGTCGCGCTCATATTTATCGTAGGTGTAATTGCCGCGCACGATCAGGGTCGTGCCGGGTTTGAGGCCCTCCCACTTGGACATGTCCTCCCCTTCATCCCCCAGTACCTTGAGGTTGATGGAGCCGTTGTAGTCGGTGATGGAGGTGAAATAGATCTTGCGGCGGTTGCCCTTGACTTCGGTGGCGAAAACATCGCCCCAGACGGTGACCTTGCCGCCGTCGCCCAGATCGTTGAGAGGGCGCAGGTCTGCCGGTTTGAAAGACTTGCCGTGGAAAAGCTTCGCCGGCTTGGAGGTGAGTTCCAGACCCTCGATGGTGAAGGGCGCCACCTCCTCCTTGGCCTTGAACTGCACGGCAGGCGTCTTTTCGGCCACACGCCGCTCCAGTTCCTCGGCATTGAGCTGGGCCGCCACATCCTTCATCCGGACCACCGGCAAAGAGCCGGTACGTTCCTGAATCAGTTCGGCCAGACGCCGGGGAAGCTCCACGCTTTCCAGAATGGTGCGTCCCGCATTGACACGCACAATCAGCCCGTCAGGCTCAAAAGCCACGGGCTGGTCCTTGTCCAGAAATCCATTTACCGGCATCCCCTGCTGCTTGAGTTCCTCAATGAGCAGGGTCACGGCATCCGGGGTGATGGCATCATAATTGAAATAGTTCCGCAGTGCCAGTTCATAGCCGGCAAACACCGGTTCCAGCGAGGCCAGCAGGCGGCCGCAGAGTCCCCTGTCCAGGGGCTCTGCGCTGCGCAGACTGATGACCACCTTGCGGGAAGTGCGGAACAGTTCCACTTTTTCCACGATCACGCCGCTGAAGCAGGCGTTGAACTGGGCGTCGGCCGTAAACTGCGGCCAGACCTGAGTGACAAAAGGTTTCAAGGCTTCTCCTTTTTATTTTCGGGTCCATTCAGGGAAAAAACAGGGCAGCGATATCAGCGCTTTGATCCCGGGCGGCCGGAGGTGCGGCAGAATTCCCCGGTGCAAAGCAGCCAGAGGAAGAGTGCCGCCGTGGCCGCGGTCAGTACCAGAAAGAAAATGCCGCTCGCCCACTGTGCCGTATCAAAAAACACATAGGCACAAAAGCCAAACAGTGCTGCTCCCAAAATCAGCAGCACTGCGGTAAAGCGCGGACTAATGGCCACCAAAAAATCAACAGCAAGTTGCAGCAGGTCCATGGGGGTCTTCCTCCGCGTGGCTATTTACAGTTTATAGATCTCGTCCACGAACTGATCCACGATGTTGTCTTTGAGCATGCGGACCTTTTCTCCGCGGATAAACAGCAGCGCACAGTCCTTGCCGCCGGCAATGCCGATATCGGCGTCGGAAGCTTCGCCGGGGCCGTTGACGATGCAGCCCATGATGGCGATCTTGACGGGTTTCTTGAAGCCGTCGGCCCGCAGACGCTCCTCCACCTGACGGGCAATATCCATCATGGGATACTGGGTGCGGCCGCAGGTGGGACAGCTGATGATCTCGGGACCCGCCACGGCATAGCCCACAGCGCGCAGAATGTCATATCCGGCCAGGACTTCGTTCTCCGGTGTGTCGGTCAAGGAAACGCGCAGCGTGTCGCCGATGCCTTCCAGCAGCAGTCCCCCGATGCCCATTCCCGACTTGATCAGGCCCATCCGGTTGCCGCCGGCCTCGGTCACGCCCACATGCAGCGGGTAGTCGGTCTTGGCACTGAGCATCCGGTACGCCGCCATCATGCGGGGCACGTTGGAGGACTTGATGGAAATGACAATATTGTTGAAATCATGCTTCTCCAGCAGCTGCACATGATACATGGCGCTTTCCACCATGGCTTCCGGCACCGGAGCGCCATACTTGGCCAGAATGTGCTTTTCCAGACTGCCACCGTTCACGCCGATGCGGATGGGTACGTTCTTGGCATTGCAGGCATCGGCCACCGCCTTGACGCGGTCGTCATCCCCGATATTGCCGGGATTGATGCGGATCTTATCCGCCCCTGCATCCAGCGCTGCCAGAGCCGCCTTGTAGTCAAAGTGAATGTCCGCCACCACCGGAATGTCCACCTCTTCCTTGATGGCGGAGACCACCGCGGCGTCCTTGGGGGTGGGAACCGTGACCCGCACGATCTGGCAGCCGGCTTCAGCCACACGGCGGGCCTGAGCCACATTGCCGGCGATATCCTCCACCGGCACGTTGAGCATGGTCTGCACCGCGATGGGGTTGTTGCCGCCAATGGTAACATTGCCGATCTTGACCGTTCGTTTGAGCTGGCGCATACAAAGACACTCCTTATATAAATTTCGCAATATCCTGGAAGGTAACCAGCACCATCAGGGCCAGCAGCGCCACGATGCCCGCAGCATTGAGGACCGCCTGCACCCGCGCCGGTACCGTCTTGCCGGAAACACATTCCACCGCCAGGAACAGCAGCTTGAAACCGTCCAGTCCGGGAATGGGCAGCAGATTGAAGATGCCCAGGTTCACCGAGAACAGGGCCGCCAGACTGACCACATCCTTCCAGCCGTAGCGTACCGCCTGACTCACTGCGCTGACAAAGCCCACCGGGCCGGACAGCTGGTTGATGCCGACCCGGCCGGTGGCCATATCCACAAAGCCGCGCAGAATGGCCCGGGCGTAATACAGAAAATACCGGCCTGCCCAACCGGCCACCGTGCGGGGCGATTTGGCAATGCCGTAGACCTGGAAATCCAGCACCATGGTGGTGGTGCCGTCCGCCCCGGTGGCGGAGTCAAAATGCACGGCGGGCAGGTGTACGATGCTGCCGTCCCGCAGCACCGTCATGGAGGCGGTGTAATCCGGGGTGCGCTGCAGCTCGTACACGATGTCCTCGGCCACAAAGCAGACATGTCCGTTCACCGAGAGGATCTCATCTCCCGCCTGCAGACCGCTGGCCTCACTGGCCGGTGCATCGCCCAGAAAATCGTAAATCATACAGCTGGTGATGGCATCCTCCCCGCAAAGAAGGGCCACCAGCAGAAAATACCCGAGGACGAAGTTCATCATGGCACCGCACAGGATCACAAAAAAGCGATGCGCGGGCGGTGCTTCGTCAAAAAACTTGCCCCTGACCGCCGCGGGCAGTACCGGACGGCGGCGGTCGTAGGAAGCATGGGGACGGACGAACCCGTCCTGTTCCGCTTCCCGGTCTTCCCCTTCTTCCTCGGGATTTTCCCCGGGAAGAAGGTTATATCCGCCCAAAGGGAGAAGGCGGATGCTGTATCGGGTGCCGTTCCTGACCCGGGACCACAGCGCCGGACCAAACCCGATGGAAAATTCCTGAACCCACATTCCCACACGCCGGGCCGCCAGAAAATGGCCGGCCTCATGCACCAGCACAACCAGACCGAATACCACGATTGCCGCAATGGTGGTGAGAAGGACGATCGTCATTGAACACCTCGATTGAAGTTGCCGCACGGCGGGCATCCCCTGCCCTGCCGCCGGTGGGAATTACAGATGGGCACGGACGTAAGCCCGGGCCATGGCGTCACAGTCATATACATCCTGCAGGGTATAGTCGCCGCCGAAAGATTGGCTGTCCACCACACCTTCCACCAGGCGGCCGATATCCAGGAAACCGATCTTGTCCTGCAGGAACAGGCGCACGGCTTCCTCATTGGCGCCGTTGGCGGCACAAGGGGCAAGGCCGCCCTTCCGGATGGCTTTTTTGCAGGCAGCCAGACAGCGGAAGGTCTCTTCATCGGCCACATCAAAACTCAGGGACTTGAGAGCCGCAAAGTCCAGCTCCGGTACCGGGCTGGGCAGACGATCCGGCCATGTCAGCGCATACTGGATGGGAATACGCATATCCGGCACCCCCATCTGGGCAATGACCGAATTGTCCGCAAACTGTACCGCCGAGTGAATGACGCTCTCCCGCTGGACAACGATCTGGATTTTATCCTCCGGCAATCCGAAAAGCCAGACAGCCTCGATCAGTTCCAGTCCCTTGTTCATCAGGGTGGCGGAGTCGATGGTGATCTTGGCCCCCATATTCCAGTTGGGATGCTTGAGGGCATCTTCCTTTTTCTTGCCGGCCAGCTGATCCTGTTTCATACCGAAGAAGGGACCGCCGGAAGCGGTCAGCAGAATCTTGGTCAGCCGTTTGGCCGAGTGCTGGTCCTGCAGACACTGGAAGATCGCTGAGTGTTCACTGTCCACCGGCAGCAGGCGCACGCCCTTGCGGCGTACTGCATCGGTGACCAGATGGCCGCCGGTGACCAGGCTTTCCTTGTTGGCCAGAGCCAGATCATGGCCGCTCTCGATGGCGGCCAGCGAAGCAGGCAGGCCCGCAATGCCCACAACGGCATTGAGCACCACATCGGGGCCATCCATGGCTGCCAGGGTACGCAGGCCTTCGGTTCCCCTGAGCAGCCGCGGGGCATCCGCCATGCCGGTCAGTTCCGCTTCCAGTCGGTCACAGGCAGCTTCATCCACCACCGCCACATAGCGGGGATGGAATTCTGCAATCTGTTTTTGCAGGATCTCAATGCGGGAATGGGCTGCCAGACCGAAGATGGTATACCCGTGCATACGGGCCACATCCAGGCTTTGGGTCCCGATGGAACCGGTGGACCCCAGCAGAGTGATCGTCTTGCTCATACATTCACTTCCTGTTCAGTCAAAAAGAGGAAAGATAGAAGAAATGGCGCACCGCAATGGACACAAACGGCGCAATGAACATCACGCTGTCGAAGCGGTCCAGAATGCCGCCGTGGCCGGGGAAAATCGTGCCGTAGTCCTTGATTCCCACCTGACGCTTGACCGCCGATGCAAACAGGTCTCCCAGGATTCCCAGCACCGAGGCCAGAGCGCCCAGGCCCAGAATGACCAGGTAATGCTGGGGATTGATGTTGACCGTAAAGACCTGCAGCCGTCCCGAAAGAAGGCCGTAAACAAAGGTGACCAGCAGTCCGGCTGCCATGCTGCCGATGACGCCGCCCACAGCACCTTCCACCGTTTTGTGGGGGCTGACAATGGGGGCCAGCTTATGCCGCCCGAAGGCACGGCCGGCAAAGTAGGCTGCGGTATCTCCGCCCCAGGCGAAGCAGAGAATCAGCAGGATGAAATAGACGGCATCATACCCGTATTGGTCGATGGGCAGCTGGCGTTTGAGATAAATCAGGGAATAAAAGCAGAAGAGAATGACGCCGCCGAAATAGACGAACCCGGCCAGACGGCCGAAATCCAACGTTCCATGTTTGACGATCAGGCAGATGTTGTAATACAGCACCACCAGGAAACTGGCCGGCAGAATGACCGCACGGACGGCAGCGCTGCTGGACAGCATGATCAGCAGTGTATAGGGTATTGCCATTGCAAACAAGTACCATTGACGGCGGCCGAAGCCCATGGCGGAATACACTTCATGCATGCCGATCAGACAGATCAGGGCCAGGACCAGGTCAAAAAAGACGGTATCAAAGAAAGCCAGGACAACGGCCAGCAGGCACAGCCCTACAGCGGCTGTTATGATTCGAGTTTTCATATGGGCGGGAATTCCTTTCGGAGACAGAAGTGCACGGTTTACTGCTTCGGGGATGGTTTTACTATATGCGCACTGCTGCCGGAGTTTGCCAGATATGACGTATGCCGCGCAGATGCGCGGCACACGCAGCAGAAAGCCTGAAACGATCAGACTTCCATGATCTCCTGATTTTTGGCGGTGCAGGTCTCGTCGATCTTCTTGACGAACTTGTCGGTCAGTTTCTGGACCTCTTCTTCCAGATTCTTCTGGTCATCCTCGGTGATCTCGCCGGCCTTCTTCATGGCCTTGAACTTGTCCATGGCATCACGGCGGACGTTGCGCACGGCCACCTTGGCTTCTTCGCCCTGCTTCTGCACATCTTTGGTCAGCTGCTTGCGGCGTTCTTCGGTGGGAGCCGGGAAAATCAGGCGGATGGTATGACCGTCGTCAATGGGATTGATGCCGATATCGCTGGTCTGAATGGCCTTGGAGATCTCCTTGACCATCTTGGGGTCCCAGGGGGTGATGGTCAGGATGCGGGCTTCGGCCACAGCCACAGCCGCGATCTGGTTGACCGGGGTGGGAGCACCGTAATAATCCACTGCGACCTTGTCCAGAATGGCCGGATTGGCACGGCCCGCGCGGATGGTGGCCAGCTCACGGGAAAGGTGGTTGACGCAGTTGGTCATTTTCTCTTCATAGATTTTGGTCGTGCTGCTCATACAAGTGTCTCCTTTTGTTCAAACGGCCTTGGGTGACCGTGTTTTTCTTCTTTTCCGGCATTCCGGCAGATTCATTCACTGACCAGTGTGCCGATCTTTTCTCCGCGCACCGCGCGGGCAATGTTGGAACCGTCGCCCAGATCAAATACCAGAATGGGCAGGGCATTATCCCGGCAGAGGCTGGCGGCGGTGGAATCCATCACGGCCAGACGTTCGTCCAGCACCCGGGTAAAGGTCAGGGTGTCATACCGCACTGCGTCGGGGTATTTGTGGGGATCCTTGTCATAGACGCCATCCACCATAGTGGCCTTGAGCATGGCATCGGCACCGATCTCCAGGGCGCGCAGGGCAGAGGCCGTGTCGGTGGAGAAGATGGGGTTGCCGGTACCGCCGCCGAACACCACGACCTTGCCCTCTTCCAGCGCGGCAATGGCCTTGTCGCTGGTGAAGGTCTCGGCCACCTGAGGCATCACGGCACTGGTCATGACCACCGCCGGCACCCCCTGCTGACGCAGGGCATCTTTCACGGCCAGGGCATTCATGACCGTGGCCAGCATACCGATCTTGTCCGCATCCATACGGTCCATTTTGCCGCTGGAACGGCCGCGCCAGAAGTTGCCGCCGCCCACCACAATGCCGATCTGCACGCCCAGATCATGGGCCTGCTTGACACCGGCACAGATGGAAGCAATGGTTGCCTCATCAAAGCCGGCGCCCTTGCTGCCGGCCAGCGCTTCCCCGCTGAGTTTCAGCAATATACGATTATAACGGTTCTCCATAGTAAGCACCACCTGATTTTGTCATATGTAGTTATTTTACAATAGTTTGCCCACAAAGTAAATAAGGGTTCGGAAAATGGCATAAAAAATTCACACCGCCCATGGGGGCAGTGTGAAAAGAGGAAATTGTGTTTATTCTTCCAGCACGGCGGCAAATTCTCTGCGCAGACAATGACGGCACTGCGCCAGCATCTGCTGTCTGCTGTTGGCATCATCCGCCAGAACCAGCCGGGACGGGTCCGGACAGTGCTGCGGCAGGGCGAAGACGACGGAAAAGCCGTCCGTTTCCTGGACTTCCTCCGTTTTCCATCCCAGCGCAGCGGCATATTCCCGCACCAGCAAAAGACCGGTAACACCCCGATTCAGCAAATCACCGGTGACGGTCCCTTCCGTGAGCATGGCCACAGCCTCCGGCGCGGCGCCCGGGCCGTTGTCCCGATACACCAGCCGGCGGTTTTCCGTGCAGGTCAGCTCCACCGTGTCCGCCCCGGCACGCACCGAATTGGAAATCAGATTGGCCAGCAGGCTGTTGAGCAGCGCCTCATCCGCTTCCAGCCAGAGCCCCCGTTCCGTTTCGTTCCGCAAGGTCAGGCGAACGGCACGGCCGCAGGCCGCCAGTTCCTCCTGGGCGCAGGTACATACGCCCCGCAGGTGATCGGCCAGTTCCAGGGGAAAAGTCGGACGCAGCTGCCGCAGCTGCGTTCCCAGCGCCAGATCGGCAGCATTGTCGGCCAGACGTTCCAGCCTTTGAATGCGCCGGGACATTTCCCGCAAAGTATCCAGACCGGTGGAGCGGACCGGTTCCGGGGCCTGCTGTTCCAGGTACCGGGTCAGGGCATCCACCGTGCCCTGCAAAACACAAAAATCCTCCGCCAGCCGCCCTTTCAGGCCGCCGCGAAGGGGGTTACAGTTTTCCGGCCAGATGTGGTCGGTGGATCTTTCGGTGTTCATCGCAAGAGTCTCCTCTGATCCCGCGCGCAATGCAGTATCGGTTCAGCGCCCGATGGCCCTGCGGATCAGTTCGGTCAGGCTGCGGATCAATTCCAGGTTGGTCAGACGGCTGCCTTCCGGTTTGTTGACCGCACGGCACAGCCGGTCATATCCCTGGGGTCCGGTGTGCCGCAGGGATTCATTGATCCGCTGCATCGCCGAGGCCACGGTGCCGGGACGGATATGCTGTCCGTCCGCTGCATATTGATACAGTTCCTTGGCAATATAATCATCGGCCCCCAGAACGGTGCGCAGCAGGATCCGCTCCAAGTAATTCCAGCCGCCCAGGCGCCGGTTGTAGTACATGGAGCAAAGCAGTTCGTGCAGATACTCCCGTACGCGGTAGGCATCCCAGGCATCATCACTGCCGCCGCAGCGATACACCGCCGCAAACAACTCCGACAAGGTATATGGCTTAAAGATAATACAATCAGCACCCATTGTCAAGAAACGCGCCGTGGACTTTTGTGTATAGGGCATGGCGGTGATCAGGATGCGCGGACGCTGAGGCAGTTCCAGCATGCCCAGCTGCCACAGCAGCTCTCCCAGGCCCGGTCCCTGCAGCAGGGTATCCAGTACAAGGACCTGCGGGCACAGGCCGCTTTGCAGGATTTCCAGCACCTGCTGCCCCGACGTGACCGCCGCACACACCTCCACCGACCGTTGGGCCGATCCGTACAGTCTGATTGCACTGCACTGGCCACGGTCACTGTCTGCAAACAGTGCGCTGACCCATTCCTGTTTGTCCATGTCGCGCATCTTCTTCATTCCTTTTCCGGCCGCTTCCGCAGGGCGCCCTTGTTGTTTGCTGTCCGCTGCGTCAGACCGCACATTCCGCCGCCGCGCCGCACACGTCCCGGATCACGTCGCAGGCATTTTCCGGTGGGACTGCATTCTCATACAGAAACCGCAGCAGCCCCCGGCCGAATTTTTCACTTACATCCCGCAGCGTGCAGCGCATGGTCCTAGGTACTCCGTCGCCCGCCTCCCGGCAGATCACAACACCAAGGCACCCTTCTTTCACATAGAGGGCATACCCGATGCGATGGGCCTTCTGCAGACCTTCAATCTCCGAAAAATTCCGCGCATAGGATTCCAGCAATTCTGCCTGTGTTGGATTCATCTTCCTCTTGTCTCCCCACAATACAAATTCAGCCGGGTAGATACCGCCCGCGTTCCGGGACCGCAAACGGCGGGCGCACACCGCCGAAAGCCCGCGCCGGGATACCGCACCGGACGCGGGTCTTCTCGATAAATAATCATACTGATTTATGTCCGCAAAATCAATGGCTGCGCGTCGTATTTGATTTTACGATTTCATACGTTTGCAGCAATATTTGCACGTTATTTTCATTATATTTGATACACCGCCTTTTTATTTCGCATTTTTTGTTCCTTCGTTTTGGCTTTACAAAACGGAACCAAGCGCGCAAACGCGATTATTGATACAAAATATCGGATTTCTTCCTTATCTTTTGCCACAGATCCCTTTATCATGGGCTGCGTCACAGGTTCACAGCTGCATACTATTTCTTTTTTCTGACCGGGGCTTGACATTTTTTTGCAAAAAGAGTATAGTATCTTGGTCAGATAAATTTGGGCCTGTAGCTCAGTTGGGAGAGCGTTCGGTTCGCATCCGAGAGGTCAAGGGTTCGAATCCCTCCAGGTCCACCACATTAGGACGTCGCCTATGGATATCGCATAGCGGCGCAAAGTTATGAGACACCCCTGTGAATAACAGGGGTGTCCCGCTTTTTTGTGTTCATTATTGATCGTTCTGGACTTTGCTCAGAGATCGAGCTGCACTATTTTTATGAGTGGGAGAGAACGGCCGGTTTCACTGGTGAGTCTATCGCACCACTTCTGACACGGATGTTTCTTTCTGCACCACTTTTAAGTAGATGATACGGATATTTTTCGACAGACTGAGGTCGGCAGCAAGAAATGCTGCCGACCCCTGATCACTTATTTGCAAAGGCGGGCGGGACTGTCAACGAAGACGCGAAGCGGCGTTCATTTTATCGTTGACTGGCTCGGCTGGCTTTGCTATTTATCAACTTTGCGTAGTAGTATGCCACATACACAAATAGCCAATATAAGAATTGCTACCAACGGCAACAAGTTTTCAAGTTGGAATGTACTATCCGTCATTACTCTATAGCCCCATGAGGCCGGAAAAATTTTTCCTACAATTTCAAATGCTTTTGGCAGCAATTCAATCGGAAACATAATTCCGGAAAGCATGATAGAGGGCAAAAAAATGATGATAGAAACCATTGAAGTTTTCGCTTGGTCTTTTACTGCTAAACCAATTATGCTGGCAATGCTAAGGGACACCGCAATAAAAATAGCAAGGCTGGCAAAGTACAGCATCGGATTTTCTGGTATCTCAGCATTGAAAGCAAGCGGCGCAGCAATGTATAGAATTATGCTCATAATAAACAGATGTATGTATGCGGAAATATTCGTCAAAACAAGACCAAAATATAGTGGCACACCATTTGCCTTATAAACTTTTTTAATATCGCTGCTGTAAATTTCAACAAGAGAGGGCGGCAAGCCAATTAACGCACCCATTGTTACTCCGAAAACGGTCATAGACTGAATGAGTGTGTATCTTGCTTCCGGCATAACAGATGTAAATATCCCACCCATAATCGCAAAAAACAGGAGAGGGACAATATAGCAGGTTATAAGTAATGTCTTACTCCGTATATCTAACTTCCATTGCAGGTAAATTCCGTATAAAAAAGCACCCATCTATTATTCTCCTTTTGCAATCTTCATAAAATGTTGTTCCAGAGTACCGCGGTTTATCTGTATATCTACAATAGATTCTCCATTTTCTTTATACTGTGTAAGCAACGACAGCAATGTTTCTCCGATATTATCAGATTCGTATTTTTTGGTGCTGTTTTCTGTTTGAATTATGATGTTATAATGCCTTCCTACGGTTTCCCCCAATTGTCCAACGGTTCCAATAAAAACAATCTTCCCCTCGGACAAAATAGCAATCCGGTCACATAAATTCTCTACTTCAGCCATGTCATGGCTTGTTAATATGATTGTTTTCCCCATTGCCTTTAATTGTCGAATTTGTTTGTGTAAAGAAAGCCGTCCTTCCACATCAAGACCAGCTGTTGGCTCATCCAGAAAAAGAATGTCTGGTTTTCGCGTTAGAGCGAGTGCTAAATGAAGCCGCCGCTTTTGACCGGTTGACAATTGATAATATTGTTTTTTCTCAAGCTCATAAATGCCGAGAGCTTCAAGCGTTGTTCTATCAGGGGTCGTCTTGCTCCATTTAGCAAATAGTTTAATCGCCTCCAATGGCTTAATATGTTCCGGCAACGATGCGGACTGTAATTGGATTCCTATTCTACCGTGGATTGTAATGTTTCCACTATCGTATTTTCTTAGACCTTCGATACATTC
>CALXHN010000017.1 GCA_944388105.1 uncultured Gemmiger sp.
CCAGCAGTCTGGTTTTATTTCCAAATATTGACAAATCTTCCAAAATATCGTATACTATCCACAAGAAGTTGCGGCCGGCGTCAGAATACGACAGCAAATATAGTTTTTCGGCCCATCAAGAAAGCCCGGTACCGCCTTTTGGCGCGGCGGGCATGGAGCGGGAGGGAACCCAGTATGAAATCGACAGGCATCATCCGCAATGTGGACGGTCTCGGGCGCATCGTGCTGCCCAAGGATCTGCGCAAACAGTTCGGCGTCACGCCGGATACACCTTTGGAAATCATGACCGACGGAGACTGCATCGTCCTGCGCAAATATCGGCCGGCAGGCTGCTGCGAATTCTGCGGAGATGTCTCCGATGACGTGGTGGTATTCCACGGCAAGCCCATCTGCGGGGCCTGCCGTCGGGCCTTGGCTTCGATGTAAGCAGGGATCAGCGCTGCAGGCCGCGCACGGCTTCCTCGCTGTTTTTGACCAGATTCATCAGGCTGGTGGCATGGCGGGGATATTCCCGGGCCAGACTTTCGGTGGTCATGCTGAACACCGCCGGGTCGGGGGCGGGACCGCCCTCATCTTCCCCGGCCAGCACCGCGGCCAGTTCCCCCTGCTGGGCTGCCATGGCCGCATCCGCGGCATGCTGCCACCGGGCCGGACTGACCCGGAACAGGCTGGCCACATTCTTGGGGGCAGACTGGTACAGCTGGCGGAACATCCCGTAGACTGCCAGCATGAGATAGTTGCTCACCGCCGTGACCACCCGTTTGTCCCGGCACTGGTCCAGCTTGTCAAACAGGATATCCAACGAATTTTCGATCAGTTTTTTGTACATGGTAGGCAGTACGCTGCCGCGGTAGACACTGCCGGAGGTGGAACTGCCTTCGGGCAGGTCCTCCACCGTGATGGTCTGACCGCTGCGTTCCGCGCTGCGCCCCAGCAGATAATCACAGGAGACCCCGTAATAATCGGCCACCTGCACCACGAATTCCAGGCCGCATTCCCGGATGCCTTTTTCGTAGTGGGAAAGCTGCGCCTGACTGATGCCCAGGTCACTGGCCGCCTGTTTCTGGGTGATGCCACGTTCTTTTCGCAGCAGGGTAATGATTCGGTTGAATTCCATTGCCATCTCGTTGCCGTCCTTCACACTCTTTACATAGTGTTGATTATATCTGCGAAAAAACGCTTTGTAAAGACCGGTTTCGCCAAGTTTTTCGGCTTTTTTTCGGCAGTTTGTGCAAAAAGTTGCTGAACAAACTAGATATTGGCCTTTTGCACAAACCCAGGGTACAAATATTGTGTCCCCAAATTTTACCAACCCCAAGGAAGTTTCAAAATTGTAATAATTTTGTAACCTTTTATTTTTTCCGATTTCGACATTTTTCCCACAGGAGGGACGTATTTTGAAATATTTCAAGCTTCATCTGATCCGCCACGGTCTGACCGCCGCCAACCTGGAAGGCCGTTATATCGGCAGCGGCACCGATCTTTCCCTGTGTGAGGAGGGCCGGACCGGACTGCTGGAACTGAAACGGGAATTCGAGTACCCTCAGGTGGGACTGGTGTTCACCTCTCCCCTGCTGCGGGCCAAGGAGACGGCGGAGATCCTGTATCCGGGGGTGCGCACCATTGCGCTGCAGGATCTGCGGGAGATGGGCTTCGGCGTGTTCGAGAACCGTCTGCTCACCGAGCTGGCCCAGGACCCGGACTTTGCCGCCTGGATGGACCCCACCAGCGAGAAGGTCCCCGAAGGGGCCGAAAGCCGGCAGGCCTTTGCCGACCGGTCCGGCGGCATGCTCATGAAACTGTTTGAGTTCATGATCAAGACCCATACCGAGGAGGCCGCCTGTGTGACCCACGGCGGGGTCATCATGAACATGCTGGCCCGCCACGCCCTGCCCCAGCGCCGCCCCGAGGAGTGGATGACCGATCCGGGCTGCGGGTACAGTCTGCGGCTGGACACCGCCATGTGGATGCGGGATCATCTGGCCGAGGCCTACGATGTGGTGCCCCGGGGGTATCTGGACTGACAGGCTCCCTGCAAAACGCATAAAAATTTCCCGGCAGGAAAAATACCTGCCGGGAATTTCTTTTGTTCCTATATAAGGTAAGGCCTCATTCGGCGGGGGTCTCCCCTTCCGGCGCGGGCGTGGGTTCCGGGGCCGGTGTGGGCGTACCGAAAACCGCATCATAGTTTGCCTGAGCCGTGGCCAGGGCATCGTTGGCGGCGGTCAGCCGCTGGGCGGCCGCTTCATCGTCGGCGGTGTCCTCGGTGGCAGCGGCATCGGTCACCGCCTGCTGGGCGGCAGCCAGCTCCGCCTGGGCGGCCAGCAGGGCATTCTGGATGTCCTGGTTGTGCTGGGCAGCCGCAGCCACATCGTCCGGAACGCCGCTTTCCAGCAGGGCCGGCTTCACCGGCAGGGACTGCTCGGTGCCGTCAGCGGCAAACAGCTGCAGGGACTGGCCGTAATAGCCGCCCCATACGGCCAGATAGGTCTTGCCGGGATTGACGGCCAGCGTGGCGCCGGAGGCATCGGTCAGGGACAGGGGCGCCGTGGCATCCCCCTTGGTCCAGTTGATCTGCTCCCAGGCACCATCGGTCAGGTACAGCCCGGTACCGCCGGACAGATCATACTGGCGGGTATAGTCGTCATCCTTGATGCCGCTGGAAGCGTACAGCACCAGCACATTTTTGAAAGAAGCCTGCTGGCCGCTGTCGGTGTCCATGGTGGGGGTGCCGTCCACGTTGTGGCGCAGATACACCCCGTTGGCGGCGTCGTACTTCAGTTCGGTCCCGGCCGTCTGGGAGAAGGTGATATACAGATCGGTACCGTTCTGGGCGGCGGGAGCCTGCCGCTCCTCGAAGTGGAACAAAGGCATGTTGGCCCCGGTGGTATCCATGCTGTAGTTGGCCAGACCGCCGCTGATCAGATCCGCGGTGGTGTACCAGCAGTTTTCCTCCCGGTAGCCGTTGGCGTAGCGGTCCGCGTCAAAGGCAAAGCCGGAGGTGCCCACATTCAGGCCGTCCACGTCCTGGTAGGTCAGCACATTGAGCAGGTTGGAGGCATAGGTGGTCTTGCCGATATGCACCGGCACCGCATTGAGGGGCAGAGAGAACTGCAGGCTCAGGTCGGTGACCTTGCCCACAGGCCCCACCTTGCTGATATCGGCACGGGTGGCAAATACGGCGGTCAGGCTGGTATCGTACCCCTCGCTGACGCCCTCCACCAGCAGATCGGCCTTGCCCACGCCCCACTGGGGGGTGGAGCCGTCCCCGCTGCGCAGGGTCACCGCCACCGGGCGCTGGTTGTTGTAATCGGTCTCGGTGGTCTGGCCGGTGAGCGGGTTGGTATTGTTGGCCGGTGCCGGCGTGGGGGTCGGCGCCGCTGTGGGAGAGGCCGTGGCACTGCCGGCCGCCTCCCCGGTTTCATCAGGCAAACCGGGCAGCGTACAGCCGGCCAGCATCATGACAGACAGCGCTGCGGCCGCCAAACGGATGGTTTTTCTCATACGGTTCCCTCTATACAGTGCAGGGCACACGCCCCGGATGATAGCCGCAAAGGCGCACGGCCTGCCCGGATGCCGGACAGCGGCTGTGCGCCTTTCGGTGTTGCGGTTGTGTTTCAGGATCAGCCGTTGATCTCGTCGAGAGTCTGGCCCAGCTCTTCGCCTTCGCCGGCCTCCACGTCCTCTTCATTCACAACGGCTTCGCTGGTGGCCGCATCGCTGGCCGCCAGGTCATAGTCGGCCAGGGTGCCGGTCTCCAGCTTTTCGGCTTCCTCAATGTCCACCACAGTGACATAGCTCTTGCCGATGTTCACGTCCAGCTGCTGATCGCTGCACTGGCCGTCCGGCGTCAGATAGTACAGGCGCAGGGCTTCCAGCGGGGTGCCCTTCTGCCAGTAGATCTTTTCGATCTTGCCGCCGTAGCAGTAGTAGCCGATGCCGCCGTTGCCGTAATCCACGTTCTGGATGTCATGGCTGTCGCCGGGGTAAGCGGCCATATCGGTGTAGAGGATCACCAGGTTGGTGAAAGCTAGCTGCTGGTCGTATTCCTCGTCGATGGTATCCCGCCAGGAACCGTCGTTGGAGTAGTACTGCTGCATCTTGTAGGTGGTGGAAGCGGCGTCATACAGGAAGCGGGTCTTGTAGCTCTGGGAATGGGTGATGGCCACATACTCGCCGTTCTGGACCACGGGGCCGTACTTGTCGCTGTAGGCGCTGTCCAGGCTGTTGGACAGGTCGCGCACCTCGTTGGTGCGGTAGTCCACGAAGTTGAAGAAGGTGGAATTGTACTCGCGGTTCATATCCACATCATTGTCTTCGATATACTTCTTGATGTTTTCGCCGCTGGTGTACATGGTGTGCTCCAGAGCCAGACCGTTGCCGTAGCTCAGGCCCTGCCAGTTCACACGGTTGTAATCACGGTAGCCGTTGGCACCGTCGCAGTTGTTCAGGTTGCCGTACTCATATTCCTTGGCATACTGGCGCATGAAGATACTTTCGCCCTCATGGATATACAGGGCCTGCCAGGGCAGGATCAGCTGGAAGAACTGGTCACGGCCGGAGCGGACGGGTCCGATCTCCTCAATGTCATTGTAGTCATTGAACACCGGCATAAACCGGGTGATGCCGCCTTCCACCTTGATCTCAAACAGCATCTGGGCACGGGACAGGCCGCGCTGGGGACGGGCTACGGTGATGTTGTTGACCATAACCGCGGTGATGCGCTGCCCTGCCGGGTAATTTTCGTCCTGGGCTTCGCCGGTCAGCACATTGGCCTCATAGGGAGGCAGGGTGGGTTCCGGCGTGGCCTGGACCTCCTGAGAGGACGAGGGTGCATCCGAGGTGACGGTCTCGGTCCCAGACTTCTTGCAGGCCACCAGCATGGCACACGCCGCCAGAACAGCCAGCACACAAAGGAGGGTACGTTTCATAGGCTAGATCCTCTTTTCCTTGATTCTTTTCTTCGCGGCGCTAGGGTACGCCCACGGCCCGGTGTTTTGTAACCGGAATGTCATAGTTCTTATTGTACTTTTTTTTGCCCGTTTTGTAAAGCCGCCCGGGGGAATTTTACAATCCCGCAATGCAACCTGACAAGAAATGGTTGTACAAAATGGCCGGTTCTGTTACAATAGAGCAAGATTCATCCGCAAAGGAGTCAGATACAGTATGTCCATTTTTTCTTCGTTTTTCGGGGGGTATAACCGTCCGGGTCCCGGCGTGCGCCCGGACGAGCCCCGCAAAAAAGGATTCATGCGCCTGCTGGAAATTCTGGGCCGGGATTTCTGGTCCTTCTTCAAGGCCGGACTTCTGGCATACGTCAGTATGCTGCCCTTCCTGTTCGGCATGATTCTGGCCGTCACCACCCACGCCGTGATCTTTGTGCTGGCCGCTGGGCTCATCGGCGGCATGATCGCGGCGCCCCAGCTGTGCGGTATGGCCGATACCATCCTGCGCAGCCTGCGGGATGAGCCCGGATACTGGTGGCCCACCTACCGCCGCGCCTGGAAGCGCAACGCCCGGGCCTGTCTGCTGCCCGGTGCGGTGTTCGGCCTGATCCTGGGCATGCAGGTGTTCACCCTGTTCCATATGGACAGCCTGGGAACTTCGGTGATCAGCTGGGCCATCCTCATTGCCGGACTGGTGCTGGTGCTGGGCCTGATCACCTACATCATCCCGCAGCTGGCCCTGCTGGAAATGCCCCTGGCCGGCATCCTGAAAAACGCCATCCTGCTGTTTCTGGGCTATCTGCCCCGCAGCGTGGGCGCCATTGCGGTCCAGGTGGTCTATTGGGGTCTGTTCCTGCTCTACTTCCCCCTGTCCATGTACATTCTGCCCATCACCAACCTGTGGCTGCCCATGGTGCTGAGCCTGCTGATCGTCTACGCTCCCATGGAAAAGAGCTTCAATCTGGAAGCCACCATCAAACAGATGCGGGACGCCGAACTGGAAAACAGCCGCACCGATTCCCACAACTGAATCCTGCCCTGCAAGCCGGGACGCCGCATCAGGCCGTCCCGGCTTTTGTTCTGCCTGCGGCCAAAAACAGCCGGTCCATCGGCCGGCCTTGTCCGGACAAACCCTTTCCGCAGCAAAAAGCAGCCCCGGCCGGATGGCCGGGGCTGCTGATTTTTGGTATATTTTACTTGGCGTATTCGGTGGCGCGGCTTTCGCGGATGACACTGACCTTGATCTGGCCGGGGTAATCCAGCTCGTCCTCGATCTTCTTGGCAATGCTGCGGGCCAGCAGAATGACCTGATCGTCGCTGATCTTGTCCGGCTGGACCAGGATGCGGACCTCGCGGCCGGCCTGGACAGCGTAGGAGCTTTCCACCCCTTCAAAGCTGTTGCACAGGCTTTCCAGGGTTTCCAGGCGCTTGATATAGCTTTCCATGTTCTCACGCCGTGCGCCGGGACGGGCCGCGCTGATGGCATCGGCCGCCATGATGACGAAAGCCAGCGGCGTCTTGGGCTCCACGTCGCCGTGGTGGGCCTCGATGGCATGGATGACAGCGGGATTTTCCCGGTATTTCTTGCAGATGTCCACGCCGATCTGGACATGGCTGCCCTCGATCTCGTGGTCCAGAGCCTTGCCGATGTCATGCAGCAGACCGGCACGGCGGGCCTGCTGGACGTTGAGCCCCAGCTCGCCCGCCATCAGGCCGGCCAGCCAGGCCACTTCCAGGCTGTGGCTCAGCACGTTCTGGCCATAGCTGGTGCGGTACTTCAGACGGCCGATAAGCTTGACCAGATCGGGATGCAGGCTGTGGATGCCCAGATCCATGACCGCCTTCTCGCCTTCCCGCTTCATCTGCAGTTCCAGTTCCCGGCGGCACTTGTCCACCGTCTCCTCGATGCGGGCCGGATGGATACGGCCGTCGGCGATGAGGCGTTCCAGCGCCAGACGGGCGATCTCCCGGCGGGTCTGGTCGAAGCTGGACAGGGTGATGGCTTCGGGGGTGTCGTCAATGATCAGGTCGCAGCCGGTGGCGGTTTCCAGGGCGCGGATGTTGCGGCCCTCGCGGCCGATGATCCGGCCCTTCATCTCGTCACTGGGCAGAGGCACCACCGAGACGGTGGCCTCACTGGTGGCGTCGGCGGCGCAGCGGGCGATGGCCTGCCCGATCATATCCCGGGCCAGATTGTCGCATTCATCCTTCATGTTGGCCTGGAAGGCGGCAACCCGCATGGCCTTTTCGTGGGTGAGTTCATCGTCGATCTGCTTGAGCAGGACGGCCCGGGCATCTTCCTGGGTCATGGCGGCGATGGTTTCCAGTTTTTCGGTCTGGCGCAGCTTGAGCTGTTCCAGTTCGTCCAGGCGGGCTTCCACCAGCTCGGCGCGCTTCTTCAGGTCCTCTTCCTTGCGCTCCACGGCGGTGGTGCGCTTGTCCAGGGCCTCTTCTTTCTGATCCATGCGGCGTTCCTGGCGGCTGACCTCGGCGCGGCGGTCCTTGATCTCCTTGTCCGCTTCGCTCTTCAGCTTGAAGGCTTCGTCCTTGGCTTCAATGATTGTCTCTTTCCGTTTCTGCTCGGCAGCCTTGATGGCGTCGTTGACGATGCGCTTGGCCTCTTCCTCCGCTGAGCCCAGCTTGGCCTCGGCGGTGCGCTTGCGGTAGGTCATGCCCGCATAAAAGCAGACGACCCCGCATACGGCGGCGACAACAACGACCACCAGCACCGGTACAATGATGGCGGTGATGGACATTTGTTTCAACTCCTCAAATTTATTCAGAAAATGCGCGTAAACCTGAGGGTCGCAGCCATGGCGGGGCCTTACTTTTATTCGATTCAGTTGTTTGCTCAGACGCGGCCAAAGCCGGCCGCGGGCCGATGGTACACCGAAACACACCTGCCGCAAGACGGCGGGACGCGTGGGTTCCCGGTGGGAAAAGTCTTATAAAAACAACGAAAGCATGTTTATTTCAATGCAAACCTGCGTGCATGCCATACCAAATAAAATACAGTGCCCGCCCCGACGGCGGCCCTTCGGCGATGCGGTGCCGCCCGAACCGTGCGGTCAAACTGCATACACCGTTGTATACTGATTATAGTTTATATTCATTTCAGATGGTTGTCAAGAAATTGTTACAGAATCATAAAGGTCCTGTACCGGACTTGACTTTTGAAAACCGCCGCGCTACAATAGCGGTAACTTCATCCTGATGAATGCGATGATGCGGACAAACGGAAAGGCTGACCGGCGTTTCAGAGAGAGCCGCCGCCGTGCAAAACGGTGTGCTGCAAGCGGCTTGGCGGACGGCGCGTTTCTTACCACCGCAGAGCGCGGGGGCGAACCCCCGCCGGGACGGCCCGTTACAGCCGATACGAGAGGCGGGCTGTTGCCCGCAATTCGGGTGGAACCGTGGAGCTTACCGCTTCACCCCGTGTTTGAATGGGGTGAAGCGTTTTTTATTTTATTCTGGCGGCCGTGGGCCGCCGCAGCTAGGGAGGTTGCAAGTATGAAAGTCATCTACAATGACGGCACCGTCAAGGAATGCCCGCAGGAAGAGGAACTGCACGTCATCCGTCACACCGCCGCCCACATCATGGCCCAGGCCATCAAGCGCCTGTGGCCCGAAGCCGATTTCGCCTTTGGCCCCGCCACCGAGAACGGTTTCTACTATGACGTGGACCTGGGCGATACCAAGCTCACCGACGAAGATCTGGAAAAGATCGAAAAAGAGATGAAGAAGATCTGCAAGGAGAACCTGCCGATCAAGGCCTTCACTCTGCCCCGGGAAGAGGCCGTCAAGCTCATGCAGGAGCGCGGTGAGAAGTACAAGGTGGAGCACATCGGGGATCTGCCCGAGGACGCCACCATCAGCTTCTACCAGCAGGGCGAGTACATCGACATGTGCGTCGGTCCTCACCTGACCTACACCAAGGCCCTGAAAGCCTTCAAGATCACCCAGCAGTCCGGCGCTTACTGGCGCGGCGACAAGAACAACAAGATGCTGACCCGCATCAACGGCATCGCCTTCCACAACCAGGAAGAGCTGGAAGCCCACCTGAAGCTGCTGGAAGAGGCCGCCCGCCGGGATCACCGCAAGATCGGCAAGGAAATGAATCTGTTCATGTTCTGCGACGAGGGCCCCGGCTTCCCCTTCTTCCTGCCCAACGGCATGGTGCTGAAGAACACCCTGATCGACTACTGGCGTGAGATCCACCGCAAGGCGGGCTATGTGGAGGTTTCCACTCCCCTGATCATGAACCGCCATCTGTGGGAGACCAGCGGCCACTGGGACCATTACAAGGACAACATGTACTCCACCGTCATTGACGGCGAGGACTACTGCATCAAGCCCATGAACTGCCCCGGCGGCGTTCTGGTCTACCGCAGCCAGCCCCACAGCTACCGCGAACTGCCCCTGCGCGTGGGCGAACTGGGCCTGGTGCACCGCCACGAGCTGCGCGGCGCCCTGCACGGCCTGTTCCGCGTGCGCTGCTTCACCCAGGACGATGCCCACATCTTCATGCGCCGCGACCAGATCTCCGACGAGATCGCCAACGTGGTGCACCTGATCAACTCGGTGTACGACAAGTTCGGCTTCAAGTACTTTGTGGAGCTGAGCACCCGTCCTGAGGACTCCATGGGCTCCGACGAGGACTGGGAGGACGCCACCAACGGCCTGAAGAACGCCCTGGAAAAGCTGAACATGCCCTACATCATCAATGAGGGCGACGGCGCGTTCTACGGCCCGAAGATCGACTTCCACCTGGAGGACAGCCTGGGCCGTACCTGGCAGTGCGGCACCATCCAGCTGGACTTCCAGATGCCGCTGAACTTCCATCTGGAATACGTCAACGAGGCCGGCGAGAAGGAACGCCCCATCATGATCCACCGCGTCTGCTTCGGTTCCATCGAGCGCTTCATCGGCATCCTGACCGAGCATTACGCCGGCAAGTTCCCCACCTGGCTGGCTCCCGTCCAGGTCAAGGTGCTGCCCGTCAGCGAAAAGACCCTGGACTACGCCCGCGGCGTGGCCGAAAAGCTGGAGAACGCCGGTGTGCGCGTTGTTCTGGATGAGAGCAACGAGAAGATCGGCTACAAGATCCGTCAGGCCCAGCAGGTGGACCGCGTGCCCTATATGCTGGTTCTGGGCGCCAAGGAAGCCGAAGCCGGCACCGTCAGCGTCCGTGACCGCAAGGGCGAGACCACGACCATGTCCGCCGATGAGTTCCTGAACAGCGTCAAGGAAGAGATCGCCGAGCGCCGCTGATTTTTCAGGACATTTTCCTCTATTTGAACACGTTGCAAGCCGCTGCCTGCCCGCCGCAGGCGGCGGCTTTTTGTTTTTGTACAGCTTTCGCCTCAGCGTCAAAAAATCTTCTTGCCTGTGCCGGGTGCAGCCGCTATAATAGAAAAGCGGTGTTTGAAATCAGAAGGAGGAATTTTTTTGGAGAACCGTGAATCTTTTGCCTCGCGCCTCGGGTTTATCCTGATCAGCGCAGGCTGCGCCATCGGCATCGGCAATGTCTGGCGCTTCCCCACCGTCACCGGCGAAAACGGCGGCGGCGTGTTTGTTCTGTTTTACCTGCTGTTCCTGGTCTGCATGGGGGTGCCCGTGCTGACCATGGAACTGGCCGTGGGCCGTGCGGGCCGCGGCAGTGCCGGCAAGGCGTACCAGGCCCTGGAACCCAAGGGCAGTGTGTGGCACCTGCACGGCTGGGCCTGCCTGCTGGGCTGTGTGGTGCTGATGATGTACTACACCACCGTCAACGGCTGGATGATCAGCTACTTCTTCAAGTTCCTGACCGGTACCTTTGAGGGCGCCACTGCCGACACTTCGGCCGCCACCTTCAGCGCCATGCTGGCCAACCCCGGAGAGATGGGCCTGTTCATGGCCGTGACCGTGGTGCTGGGCTTCATCGTGTGCAGCTTCGGGCTGCGCAACGGCGTGGAGCGCATCGGCAAATGGATGATGGGCGCACTGCTGGTGCTCATCCTCATCCTGGTGGTGCACAGCCTGACCCTGTCCGGCGCCGGGGACGGCCTGAAGTTCTACCTGCTGCCCGACTGGGAGCGTGCCAGCGAGGCCGGCATCATCAACGTGGCCGTGGCCGCCATGAACCAGTCCTTCTTTACCCTGAGCCTGGGCATCGGCGCCATGGAGATCTTCGGCAGCTACATGAACCGCAACTTTGCCCTGACCGGCGAGGCGGTGCGCATCTGCGCCCTGGACACCTTTGTGGCCATCTGCGCCGGGTTGATCATCTTCCCTGCCTGCTTCACCTACGGCGTCAGCCCGGACAGCGGTCCCCAGCTGGTCTTCGTGACCCTGCCCAACGTCTTTGCCAGTCTGGCCGGCGGCCGCATCTGGGGGTCCCTGTTCTTCCTGTTCATGACCTTTGCCAGCTTCACCACCGTCATTGCGGTGTTTGAGAACATCATTGCCTGCCTGATGGACCAGTTCGGTCTGGACCGCCGCAAGACGGTGCTCATCGGCGGCGTGGTGATCCTGATCGCCAGCATTCCCTGTGTGCTGGGCTACAACCTGTGGAGCTTCCTGCAGCCCCTGGGCCCGGGCAGCACCGTGCTGGACGGCGAGGACTTCCTGGTGAGCAACATCCTGCTCCCGGTGGGCAGCCTGATCTATCTGCTGTTCTGCGTCACCCGCTGGGGCTGGGGCTTCGACAAGTATCTGGAAGAAGCCAACACCGGCAGCGGCATCAAGATGCCCCGCTGGCTCAAGCCCTACTTCCAGTTCGTGGTGCCCATCCTGATCGTGGTCATCCTGCTGGGCGGCCTGCTGTGATTCCCTGCTGACATCGCAACAGCCGGTACCCTTCCCGTTTGGGGAATGGTACCGGCTGTTTTTTATTCGGTGGGAAAAGCGCTCTCCTCCACCACCCCTGCGCTGGTCTGGGCGGTGTCGTCGGTCAGGGTGTCCGCCGGGACATCGGCGGAGGCGGCGGTCTCGGCGTCGGCGGCATTCTGCTGGGCGGCAGAGACCAGCCCGGTCACCTCTCCCGAAGGCTTTGCCAGCAGGTAGGCGCCCACCGGCTTGGTCTTATACACCAGCAGCACGCAGTAGGTGTCGTTTTCCCCGTCGGACAGGGTGGGACACAGGGCGGTCCACTTTTCCACCGTCTTGCCCTTGTGGCCTTCCAGGGTCAGGCCGCTCTCCTCCACCACCTGGTTGAAGGCGACGAAGCTGTCGTCCCACTGTTTGGGGATCTTCACCTTATCTACCGCCGCGGTGGCCAGATCCACCTCAAAGCCGTAGCCGGTGAAGTAGGTGGCGATGTCCTGGGTGGTCTCAATGGTGGTCTGTTCGGATACCCCGGCAGATGCGGTCACGCTGTCGTTGGCAAAATGCACGGCGGCGGTGATGGTGCCCGCCAGACAGACAGCACACAGGGCCAGCGCCCCGGCCTGCCGCAGCCTGGGTTTGGTTACAGTAAACAAAAACATAAGCAGCCCCCTCGCTTGCCTTACAGAACTTTCAATGCAAGGTATGCGGGAGGGCTGCTGTTTATGCCGCTCAATACCGGGGCGCAGGGCTGTACCACTGGAAGATCAGGGCGTCGTACCGCCGCTGACAGGCTTTGTGGTCGTGTTGGGGCAGAATGGTCCACTGCACCATCATGGCGCCCATGGCCCGACAGAGGGCCACGGCCCCGTTTTCCCGTTCGGGGCACCAGGCGATGAAGTCCGGCCGTCCCAGGAAGTTGCCGAAGCAGTGACTGATGAGGAAGGCGTGCACCGGGTGCACCCCCAGCCTGCGGTTGGCCCGGTAGCTGTCTGCCAGCTGGCCCCGTAGCACGCCGGGAGCCATGCGGCGGATGCGCCGGACCACCCGGGGATCAAAGCTCTCAATGCAATAGGGTCCGGCGTAGGTTTGCAGCGCCTGCAGGGTGGCGGTGCACAGGGCATCCAGGTAGGCCCCGCCGTACTCCTGCCGGCTCTTGATCTCCACGATGAGGGGCACCCTGCCGCCGATCTCCTCCAGGGCCCGGGCAAACAGAGGCGGCGTGCAGGCCGTGCCCGCCAGGGAAAGGCCCTGTATCTGCTGCCAGGTATGGTCCCGCACCCAGCCTTTGGCCCCGGTCATCCGGTCCAGGGTGTCATCGTGAAAGACCACCAGCTGCCGGTCGGCGGTGAACTGCACGTCCAGTTCGATGCCGCAGCCGCAGGCCACCGCCGCCGCAAAGGCCGGCAGGCTGTTTTCGGGGATCGACTGGTCCTGTGTGAACAGGCCCCGGTGGGCAAAGTTATAATGCAAAAAAGGGGTCCGCAGCGGCCGGCGGGGCCGCCCCGGTGCCACCAGAAAGACGGTCAGCGCCGCCAGGATCAGAACAACTGCTGCAAAGCACAACGCCATAGGGATCGATTCAGCCTTTCCGCGGCAGACTGGATGTCCCGCCGCCACACTATTGTAGCGCGTCCCGGCGGCTCAGGCAAGACAGGATTCTGTAAAATTCGTGAAATACATTTTAAGAAAACTTTCACAAATCCCCCACCTATGCGGGTTATTATGGTACTATATGAAAAAGAGCGACCTATGACGCAAGAGGTACGGACGGAAGACGCTGCGCCGGACTTGCGCTGTTGTTTGGAGGGTTTTACTATGGCAAAAATTCTGGTCGTTGACGATGAACCGCGTATCCGGGACCTGATCCGGGAACATCTGCAGCACAGCGGCTACACCTGTGCCGAGGCCGGGGACGGCACCCAGGCGCTTTCCATCCTGTCCCAGGGAGGCATTGATCTGGTGATCCTGGACATCATGATGCCGTTCATGGACGGCATGACCTGCCTGCGGGAGATGCGTTCCCGCAAGATCAACACCCCGGTGATCATGCTCACCGCCCGCAGCGAGGAATATGACAAGCTGGCCGGGTTGGAAGGCGGTGCCGACGACTATGTGGTGAAGCCGTTCTCTCCCCGGGAACTGGTGGCCCGGGTCAAGGCGGTGCTGGCCCGCACCATGCCCGCCCCCGCCGAGACCGGCGGGGTGTACACCTTCGGGGATCTGGTCATCGACACCGCCAGCCACAGCGTGAAGGTGGCCGGACAGGAGGCCCCTTTGACCCCCAAGGAATTTGACCTGCTGGTGTTCCTGGTCAGCAACCGGGGCATTGCCCTGTCCCGGGAGAAGATCCTGCAGAAGGTGTGGAACTACGACTACTACGGCGAGGACCGCACCGTGGACACCCACATCAAGATGCTGCGGGGCCATCTGGGACCCTGCCGCGGGTACATTGTGACGGTCTGGGGCATCGGCTACAAGTTCGACCCGGACGTACTGTGAAAGACGGGGATTCCGTATGTGGAAAAAGGTGAAGTCTGCCCGCCGGACCTCCGAAAAAGCCGCTCCGCGGATGGGGGTCCGGGGCCAGCTGATGCTGTTTCTGTGCGCCGTGACCCTGCTCACCCTGGGGCTGGTCTGGACGCTGATCACCTATGCCCTGGAGCCCATGTACAACCGCAAGATCCGCACCAGCCTGGAAACCAAGGCTGACGCGGTGGTGGCTTTAATTGATGCCAACGACGGACCGGTATCCAGCCGTGTCCTGGGCAAACTGGTACTGGACGAGGATTTCTGGCTTTCCTTTCTGGAAAAAGCCGTCAACGGGTCCCTGGACCTGGAAAACTGCTGCGTGGACATCAGTGACTCCACCTTGAGCAACGTCCAGTGCCTGGAAAGCCTGTACCCCTGCGTGCTGCACCAGAGCGAGTATTCCTTCGGGGGCAAGATCAGCCTGAAGCAGGACACCCCCGAGGTGGTGCGCCTGCGGGGCCTGGTGTTCACCAAAAAGAGCGTGTACGAAACGGTTTCTTCCGGCGGCAACCTGCAGATGGTGGTGGGCAAGCTCACTGCCGACGGGCAGTATGCGGTGCTGGTGTCCACCAGTCTGGCCCAGATCACCACCGCCGCCGACGTGCTGCGCAGTGTGCTGCCGCCGGTGGCCCTGCTGCTCTTCGGGCTGAACGTACTGGCGGCCATCCTGTTCAGCCGCTGGTTCACCCATCCGGTGTACCAGCTGGCCGACGGAGCCCGCCGCATGGCCGCCGGCAACTACGATGTGCAGGTGGAGGTCAAGCGCCGGGACGAACTGGGGCTGCTGGCCCAGGAGTTCAACCACATGGCCCGGGCGGTGCAGCGCTCCGCCGAGCTGGAAAAGGAACTGCTGGCCAACGTGAGCCACGACCTGCGCACCCCCCTGACCCTCATCAAGGGATACGCCGAGACGGTGCGGGACCTGTCCGGCATGGACGAAGAAAAACGCACCGAACAGTGCAACATCATTGTGGATGAGACCGACCGGCTTTCGGCCCTGGTCAACAGCGTGATGGAGCTGAGCAAGGTGCAGAGCGGCGTGGAAAAGCCCAATCTGGTGGACTTTGACATGAGCGGCCTCTGCTTTGAGGTGGCAGGTCTCTACGACGCCGTATGCGAGCAGAACCACTGGACCCTGCATCTGGAAGCGGACAAGGAGTGCATGGTCCGGGCGGACCCGGCCATGATGGAGCGGGTGCTGCACAATCTGCTGGGCAATGCCACCCATCACATCGGGGAGGACGGCTTCTTTGCCCTGCGGGCCATTCCCCTGCCCGCCGGGGGATGCCGTATTGAGGTGGAGGACCACGGCCCCGGCATCCCACCGGAGGACCTGCCGTATATTTTTGACCGGTACTATCGTGCCCGCAAGAACGCGGGCAAACCCGGCACCGGGCTGGGGCTTTCCATCACCAAGGCCATTCTGCAGCAGCACGGATTCCCCTTCGGGGTGCAGAGCGAGGTGGGCCGCGGTTCCCTGTTCTGGTTTGAGATGACCGCCCCCGCTCCCCAATCCCCGCCCAAAGAATAAGTGTTCCGTTCCCTGTTACCGTGACCCGAAAAGGAGGATACTGCCATGGAGGAGCCCCGTCATCTGCCCGTTCCCCTGCCCGAGGAGAAAGCCGCCGCCCCCGACTGGAAAGCCCAGCTGGACCGGCTGGAAGCCAAAACCGACCGCAACAACCGTCTGCTGAAAATCTGCATCGGCCTGCTCATCGGGCTGATCGCGGTGCTCTGTGTAGGGTTCGGGGTTCTGTTCTACCACGGCAGTGTGGCTTACCGCAGCCTGCTGCAGGCTACCGAGCAGGTGGATACCCTGGCCGGCACTTTGCAGGACAGTCTGGACAGCATGGAGCCCGGAGAGCTGGACCGGCTGCTGCAGTCCCTGCCCGATATTGCCGAGAAGCTTTCTCAGCTGGATGTGGACGCCCTGAACCAGGTCATCAGCGAAATGCCCGACCTGATGCAGGCGGTGGAGGACCTGGAAAGCCAGACCAGCCAGATCACCGGCTGGTTCAGCGGCCTGGGCGGTCTGTTCCGCTGACCGCCATTTCCCATAAATCAGAAAAAGCCCGCTCCCCTGTCGGCCATTGCCGGGGGGAGCGGGCTTGTTTGTTTCTGGATGGGGGCGGGATCAGTCCTCGTCGATGATGCGTACGGTCTGCATGCGGACAGGCTTCAGGGGCTTGTCGTTCCAGTCGGTGGGAACGGAAGCGATCTCATCCACCACGTCCATGCCGGAGACCACATGGCCGAAGGCCGCATACTGGCCATCCAGATGGGGCGCATCGGCGTGCATGATAAAGAACTGGCTGCCGGCGCTGTTGGGGTTCTGGGCACGGGCCATGCTGATGACGCCGCGGGTGTGCTTGATGGGGTTGGGCACAAAGTTGGCGGAGAACTCGCCCTTGATCTGCCAGCCCGGGCCGCCGGTGCCGTTGCCCAGGGGGCAGCCGCCCTGGATCATGAAACCGGGGATGATGCGGTGGAAGGTCAGGCCGTCGTAAAAGCCCTGACGGACCAGCTTTTCAAAGTTTTCGCAGGTGATGGGCGCGGCGCTGGGGTCCAGCTCGATGTCGATGGTCTTGCCGTTTTCCATGGTGATGCGGATCATGTTGTTGTCTCCTTTTCTTGGGCCGGAGCCGCCACCGCCGGCTTGGTGCTCAGCTCGGTGGGGGTCCCGGTGGTATAGTCCATGCTGCCCAGCAGGCGGCACAGTTCGGATTCGGTCAGGTGGCCCATCCAGAATTCCAGGGCCGCGGTCATATACACGGCGCTGCGGCGCTCGGCTTCCCGCAGCAGGGCGAAAGCACCCCCACGGCGGGCCTCGCCGGTGGCCGGGTCGGTCCATTCATCGGGCAGGTCCAGGCGCAGAGCCCGGGGGGACACATGCCCGGTGAGGAACCCACGGCCTTTCCAGAAGGTTTCCACCACATAGAACAAGGCCTTGCGGATGCCGTGGCGGCTGGGGAACAGACGCCGCACCCGGTTGAGGTAGTAGAAGGCATCGGCCAGACATTCCTGGGTCACATCGGCGCCGTACACTTCCAGCAGCACGGTGTGCAGCAGGGTGGCAATATCCGCCAGGTCGGTGCCCTGGGGCACCGGAGAGGCGTCGTCCGCTGGCACCTGGGAGACGCCGGTGTCCTCCGCATGGAGGGTGGAGTCCAGGGCGATCTCGAAATACCCGTGGCCGCCCTTGCCTGCGTAGGGCTGACCGGACTGGCACATGGCCACCACATAGGGGTGGAGCACCGTGTCGGCGGCGTAATGGCTGAGAAATCCCAGCGCGTATTCGATCTGGGCACCGGTCTTCACATGGCGGACCAGACTGCACAGAAAAGCGCCGGTGGCCTCCTCGTGCATGCGGTCGCCCAGCGCCGGCAGATCGTACCGCCGCTTGGCTTTGCTCTTCCACACTTCAAAGCTGAAAAAGCTGTCCGGACCGTTGGCGCCCGCCGCAAAGGCCGCCGGACAATGGAGCTTGTAATGGATGGATTCGGCTGCCCGTCGGGCGGTGCGGACATGGGTATAGCCTTCCGGCATAGAGAAATGCCCTCCTGTTCGGATAACATAAACGGGGTATGTGGGTCCACAGACCCGCATACCCCATTATTGTACTGCCCGCCGGATGGATTGTCAATGCGGGCAAATTTTCCTTAAATCGACAGGTCCTTGCCCTTCAGGGTACGCGGCAGCACCCCGAAGAAGAGCACCGCGCCGATGCCGATGATGAGCAGGATGGACACGATGCCGAAGGGGCTGGACGCCGCGTTGATGGCATCGATCTGTTCGGCGGTGGCGGTCTGGGCGGTCAGGCCCTGGGACTGCAGCATGCCGTTGGCCACGGCCGCGCTGACCACACCCACCAGGGCCGGACCCATGATGGAGCTGAACTTGCCGAAGATGTCAAAGAAGCCGAAGAACTCGCCGCTGCGGTCCTTGTCCGGGATCAGCTTGCCGAACATGGAGCGGGACAGGGCCTGGATGCCGCCCTGGCTGGTGGCACACAGAACGGCCAGCACCCAGAACTGCCACAGATCCCGCATGAAGAAGGCAAAGACGCAGATGAACATGTACACGCAGATGCCCACGCCCACCATGAACCGGGCACCGAACTTGGCGCTGAGGCGGATGTACAGCAGGCAGAAGGGCAGGCCCAGCACCTGCACCAGCAGCAGCGCCAGCATCATGCCGGTGGAGTCCAGACCCAGATTGGTGCCGTAGGTGGTGGCCATGCTGATGACGGTGTGCACGCCGTCGATGTAGAAGAAATAGGCCAGGATGTACACCAGCATGGGCTTGTTGGCGATGATCTCCTTGATGGTGGAACCCACGCCCCGGATGCTGCGGCCCACATCGCCCTGTTCATAGGGCTTGCCGGAGGTCTGCTGGCAGTTTTTCAGCAGCGGCAGGCTGAAGCCCAGCCACCACACGGCGGTGATGGCAAAAATCACGGCCAGACAGGTGAGCATGGGCACCCCCGCCAGGTTCATGACCAGGAAAATGACCAGCGGGATGGTGGAGCCGCCGATGTACCCCAGGCCGTAGCCCATGGTGGAGACCCGGTCCATCCGCTCGGGGGTGGTGATATCGGTGAGGAAGGCGTCGTAGTAGATGGCGGAAGCGTCAAAACCGATGACGCTGAGGATGTACAGCACCAGGATCAGGCCTGCCACCCGGCCGGCGGCCGAGGTGGAGGAGGTGAAGTCCATCAGCGGGGTGAAGGACATGAGGGCCACCGCCACCACGCCCAGGACCATGAAGCCGGTGAACAGCCGCTTGCGCATGCCCCGGATATCCCCGAAGACCCCCAGAAACGGCGCTGCCAGTGCCACGATGGCCATGGCGATGCTGGTGGCATAGCCCCAGGTGGACATGCTGGAAACGCTGTCCGCCGTATAACTTGCCACAGTGTCAAAGAAGATGGGCAGCAGGGTGACCACAATGACCGAGTGGGCGCTGTTGGCCCAGTCGTACATCATCCAGCTGATCTCCTGTTTGGTATACCCTTTCAGAAGCCCCATAGGGAATCAAGCCTCCCGTTTATACAAATTTGCAAACCTTGTATAAGTGTAACATTTTGTCACCAAAAAAACAAGCCGCCCAACGGCACAAAAGGCCATCGGACGGTGAAATTCCTGTCAAGAATCGGCAAAATCAAAACAAGAGAGCAATCATTTTTCAGGCGGCGGATTCGGCAGTGGCCATGCCCAGGGCGGACATCTGTTCCTCCAGCCATTCCTCGGTGGGAGATTCCCCGAATTTTTCCTGGTAGTCCTCAATCAGATCCTGGCGGATCATCTCCTGCTGGTAGTTGGCCATATCCTCATAGCCGGAGAAGGCGTTTCCGTCATACCAGTAGGACTGGTAAACATTCTCGGCCAGGGCGTCGGCTCCGGCGGTGATCTGCCAGGCGGTCTCCATATCCAGGGAGTAGGTCACGGTGCCGTCGGGCACTTCGTAGGTGTAGGTGTCGAAGCGGTATTCATTGAAGGGCAGGCCGTCCGCCTGACAGGCGTCCACCACCTGGCGGGCCATGGACGCAAATTCCTGGGCGGAGCTGTACCGGCCCTGGTAGACGGTGACGTACAGCTGGGCCCGGTCCCCGGGCTGGACGGTCTCGGTGGCAGGGTTGGTGACCCCGTGGTTGAAGTCCAGCACCACACTCACATCATAGATGTTGTCTCCCAGGCCGGGGGCCGCCCGCAGGGCGGCGGTGGCGTCCGACTGCAGCTCGTCGCCCAGGCGCATTTCGGCCACACGGGCGGAAGGGCCATACTCATTCCACAGCTGCAGCATCACCGAGGAACCCCCTACCCCGAAAAGGATCAGGATGCAGACAAAGATGCTCACCCCGTCATACCGGAGTTGCACGTCGGGGCGGGCGGCATAGATCAGGACCTCGATGCCCAGGGCAATGAGGGCCACGGGCAGCAGGCTGACCACGAACCGCAGGTCCAGGGTGGGCATGAGGGCCCGCAGGATCAGCAGCACACCGGCGGCCACCAGCAGCAGCCCGAAGGTGAAGGTGCCCACCCGACGGACCTTTTTGGGAGGCTGGGGCACCGGATTGGGCGTGGGAGGAACAGTCTGGTGGGTTTCCCCACTGTATTTTTCATCGATCATGATACACCTCGTATTGTAGTAGGGACGGAATCTGCCGGTCCGGGCTCACAGCGGCTGGTCCGGATCGTCGTGGTTTCCACCGGGATAGGGCGGCATGGCGGCGGTATCGCTTTGGGAGGGCGCCGTGCGGTTCAGCAGCCGGATGCCGAAGTAGATCAGTAGACCGGCCACAATGATGGTGGGGAGCTGACCGATGATGTTGTAGTACAGATAGGCCATTCCCACGCTGTCCAGCAGGTCGTAGAGCATGGGGGCGATCCAGCTGTCAAAGAGCACCCACACGCCGCAGGCCACCAGCACCCAGCCGATGATCCGGTTGCCCCGGGGGGTGAAGGCCTTGAACCGGCCCAGGTCGATGCGGTCACCCCAGATGAAATCATCCGGTTTGGGGCTGCCGGACACCAGATACCGGATCAGGTCGTAGGTGTCAAAGAAGGCATACATCCAGATGATGGGGGCAGCCAGCAGCACCGGCGGGATGATGGCTCCAATGCCGGAAGCCACGCAGAACAGGGTGATGAGGGAAAGACCGCGGCGCATATAGCCGTAGTACATCTGCCCTGCACCCGGGATACAGGCAAAGATAAAGGTCAGAAATGCGTTCTTTTTCATGTTCTTCACTCTCCAGTGGCGGCCTCTTGGCCGTGATTTTGCCGGTTATTATCGGAAAGCTGTGCCCAGCCGCTGAGGGCGGTGTCCTGGATGCTGCCCAGCACATTCTGCAGCCCTTCGCTGGCGCCGTCCAGGGCGCTGCCCAGCATCTGACTGATGCTGGTGTTCGGCCGGGATTCCTGTACCTCTTTGGGGGCGGCGGCAGGAGCGGCACCGAACAGGCCGAACCGCCACAAAGCCAGGGCCAGGGCGATGGCGGCCGCCACCGACACATAGCGGTTGGTCATGACCCGGAAGGCGCGCAGCCGCATGAGGGCCTGCACCTGGGGGATCAGGTCCCGCATGGGGGCCGACAGCTGGATGCTTTCCAGCAAAGCGGTGTACCGGGCCAGACACCGGTCACAGAAGGTCAGGTGTTCGGCGGCTTCCAGCCGGCCCAGGTCATCCAGGCGGTCATCCCGCAGGGCTTCCAGACCACTCTGGGTCAGGCAGCCGGCGGTGTCAAACAGGTTGTTGTTGTCAAAATAAGGGGCCATGCTCTCGGTCATGTTACTCCTGCCTCCTTTCGGTGATCTGCTTGCGCAGGATGGCTTTTGCCCGGAACAGCTGATTCTGTACCGTGGCGGGGGGCCGCCCCAACAGCCGTGCGATATCCGCCACCGGCCGTTCTTCCAGAAAATACATTGTGGCCACCCTGCCGTAGGGTTCCCGCAGGGTGCGGACCATCTCATCCAGTTCCTCGGCGCTGCTCTTCTGCAAAAACAGGTCCTGGGGATCCGGGTCGGCGGCGGCCAGCGCACTGCCCGCCGGGGGGGTGCCCCTGGGTTCGGGCAGGCTTTCGTGGTCCTGGGCCTCCACCTTGCGCGCCCAGGCGCTTTTCAGGTGGTCCTTGCACTTGTTGGCCGCCACACGCACCAGCCATTGTTTGTAGTAGGCCGCATCACATCGGTCGATGCTGGTGTAGGCGGAGAGGAAGGTGTCCTGGGTAAGGTCTTCGGCGGTGTGAGGGTCGCGGACAAACTGCAGGCAGACGGTGTAGACCAGTTTCTGATACTGCCGCATCAGCTCGGAAAAATCCTGGTTGTTCATGATGCCGTGCCCCTCACCTCCTTGCTCGAAACGTTTCTATTCTATACTACGAAAAAGGCCCGCGGCATTTTGCAGCGGGTCCTAAAAAATATGTCTTTTTTACAGATCGATTTCCAGGCGGACCGGGCAGTGGTCGCTGCCCATCACGTCGGGCAGGATGTCGGCCACCCGGATCTTGTCCGCAATGCGGTTGGAGACCAGGAAATAGTCAATACGCCATCCCGCGTTCCGTTCCCGGGCGCGGAATCGCATGCTCCACCAGCTGTAGGCCCCGGTCACGTCCGGGTGCAGGTAGCGGAAACTGTCGGTAAAGCCGGCGGCCAGCAGCTCGGTCATCTTGCCCCGCTCCTGGTCGGAGAAGCCCGCCGCGCCCCGGTTGGGGCCGGGGTTCTTCAGGTCGATCTCCTGGTGGGCCACATTCAGGTCCCCGCAGACGATGACCGGTTTTTTGGCGTCCAGGTCCAGCAGGTAGGCGCGCAGGTCGTCCTCCCACTCCATGCGGTAGTCGATGCGGGCCAGCTCGTTCTGGGCGTTGGGCACATACAGGTTGACCAGATAGAAGTTGTCAAATTCCAGGGTGATGGCCCGCCCTTCATGGCTGTGGGCCTCCACCCCGATGCCGTTCCAGGCGTTGAGGGGCTGCAGCCGGGTGTAGATCAGGGTGCCGGAATAGCCCTTCTTCTCGGCGCTGTTGATGTATTCGGTGTAGCCTTCGGGGTCGAAGTCCGCCTGACCGGGCTGCATCTTGGTCTCCTGCAGGCAGACGGCATCGGCGTCAAAGGCGGCAAAGGCGTCGGCAAAGCCCTTTTTCAGGCAGGCCCGCAGGCCGTTGACATTCCAGCTGATGAATCTCTTCATAGTTGTGTCCTTTCAAAATGGTTGTAAATCGTTCAGGCAGTCCTGACCGGCGTGCAGCGCTTTTTCCAGGCGCCGGAGACAAACCGGACCACAAAGCAGGTCACACGGCAGACCCAGTCCACCACCATGGCGATCCAGACGCCCACGGCGCCCATACCCATCTGCACGCACAGCACATAGGAGAAGCCCAGGCGCCAGATCATCATAGACAGGATGGAGGTCATCATGGTGAACTTCACATCGTTGGCGGCGCGCAGGGCGTTGGGCAGCACGAAGCCGGAGGGCCACAGCAGGATACCGCAGCCGGCATGGATCATGACCAGCAGCCAGGCCAGCTGGCGGGTCTCGTCGGACAGGGTGTACAGGCTGAGCAGCTGGGGCAGGAAGATCAGCACCAGGGCATTGGTGGCACCCTGGGCGATATAATCCCACAGCATGAGTTTTTTGGTAAAGTAGCCGGCCTGCTGCAGGTCCCCTGCCCCCACGCACCGGCCCACCACCGTGATCATGGCCAGACCCATGGCCTGCCCCACGATGCAGCCCACATTGTCCAGGTTGTTGGCCACGGCGTTGGCCGAGATATGCACCGTGCCGAAGATGCTGATCATGCTGACCACCACCACACGGCCCAGCTGGAAAAGGCTGTTTTCCATGGCCGAGGGGATGCCGATGTACAGGATGTTGCGGGCCATGGCGGGCTGCAGATGCCGTACGCCGTCCCAGGTGACCCGGGCCGGGTTGTCATGATGGGCAGCGGCCAGATACAGGATGATCACCGCACCCAGGGCGCGGGAGACCAGGGTGGGCACCGCCACGCCCGCCGTGCCCATCCTGAGCACATGGACGCACAGGGCGTTGCCCCCGATGTTGATCAGGTTCATGAAGACGCTGACCTTCATGGAAACGGCGCTGTTGCCGGTGGAGCGGAAGATGGCCGCGCCGGCGTTGTACAGGGCCAGGAAGGGATAGGAAAGCCCGGTGATGGTGAAGTAGATCAGGGCCTCGTGCATGACACTGTCGTCAATGCTGCCGAAGAACAGCCGCAGCATGGGGGCACGGAGCAGCAGGCAGAAAGCCGCCACCGCCACGCCCAGCAGCGCGCTGAGGGTGACCAGCTGTCCGGCGCTGCGGGAGGCTTCCTCCGGTTTGCGGGCGCCCAGGAACTGGCTGGTGACCACGGCGCCGCCGGTGGCCAGTGCCGCAAAGATATTGATGATCAGATTGTTGATCATATCCACCAGAGAGACGCCGGAGATGGCGGCTTCCCCCACGCTGGAGACCATGACCGTATCGGACATGCCCACCAGGATGGCCAATGCCTGTTCAATGACCAGCGGCCAAAGAAGACGGATCAGCTGGCGGTTGGTAAACAATCGTTCTTTTTCCATGAAAACTCCTCTTTTCCTCTATACCGCCCCTCAGTATACCACAAACCGGGACAAAACAAAAGAGACCCGCCGCGGGCCGGCGGCGGGCTGACAAAGATTCTTTATTCGTAGCGCAGGGCTTCGATGGGGTCCAGTTTGGCGGCCTTGTTGGCGGGATAATACCCGAAAAAGACGCCGATGGCCATGCTGAAGCCCACCGCAATGAGGATGGCGGACAGACTGGGTTTGGCCGCAAATCCGATGAGGCTGCTGAGCCACATGCCCAAAGAAACGCCCAGGGCCACCCCGATGGCGCCGCCGATGACGCAGAGCACGATGGATTCGGTGATGAACTGCAGCCGGATGGCCGAGCTGGGGGCGCCCAGGGCTTTGCGGGTACCGATCTCCCGGGTGCGCTCGGTCACCGAGACGGTCATGATGTTCATGACGCCGATGCCGCCCACCAGCAGCGAAATGGCCGCGATGGCGGAGATGCCCAGGGAGATGGTATCCAGCATTTCGGTCATGGATTCCACCAGGCTGGAAATGCTGGTGGCCTGGACGGTCCAGGTATCATTGCGGGTGTAGTAGCTGGCAAAATAGTCCCCCACCACATCCACAAAGTCGGTCACATCCACCCCGCTGGCCGCCACCACCGTCAGGCTCTGGTAGCCTTCGTCCGCCCCGGTGAGGGCGCGGGCGGTCTCCAGAGGGATATAGATGGTGGTCTGGATGGAATCGTCATCCTGGGCGCCCATCAGGCTGGCATACTCGTTTTCCACATACTCGTACACCCCCGCCACATAGAAGGCACAGGGGGACCCGTTCACCGTGAGCACCACCCGGGTGCCCAGGGCGCCGGCGTTGGTGGTGCCGATGGCCTGCTCCACGAATTTTTCCGACACCACGCAGAGATACTTGCCGTCGTCCGCATCGGTGAGCCACCGTCCGGCCAGGATGGGGGTATCCGATTCCAGGGCGTTGAGGGTGGCGGGAGACGCGCCGGTCAGGGTGGCAGAGATGGTGGTGTCCGGGTCGCCGACCTTGTCGATGGTGGCGGTACCCGCTTCCCGGGTCAGTTCCACCCGTTCCACCTTGTCCGGGAAAGTGGCCTCAAACTCCCGGATCATGGCGTCGGTGATCAGGTCATCCCCGCCGGGGGTGCTGTCCATGAACCGGCGCAGGGTCACCCCCGCCGAGGTGCCGCTGGTGTCATCGCTGTCCTTCTGGGTCAGGCTCACCGTGATGTTGGCCACCCCCATGCCGGACATGCTGTCGGTGACGGTGCCGGTCAGGCTGCCGCCCACCGTCTCGATGGCAATGACCGCCGCGATGCCGATGATGATGCCCAGCATGGTGAGCAGGCTGCGCATCTTGTTGCTTTTCAGGCTGGTGAGGGCCATGCTGATGTTTTCGGCAATGTTAGAAAGTCCCATGGGCGCCCTCCCCTCTCTGCTCGGCCACGATGCGCCCGTCCTTCAGGGTCAGCACCCGCTCACATTCCCTGGCCAGGGTCGGGTTGTGGGTGATGAGCACAATGGTCTTATGGTAGCGCCGGTGCATCTCATGGAACAGATCCATGACCACCCGGCTGGTCTCACTGTCCAGGGCGCCGGTGGGCTCGTCCGCCAGGATCAGGGCCGGATTGTTGACCATGGCCCGGGCAATGGCCACCCGCTGCTTCTGCCCGCCGGAAAGCTCGTTGGGCTGGTGGCGCATGCGGTCCCCCATGCCCACCCGGTTCAGCCAGTCCTTGGCCCGCCGGACCCGCTCGCCACCGGGGACCCCGGCATAGAGCATGGGCAGCTCCACGTTTTTCAGGGCGCTCTGCCGGCCGATGAGGTTGTAGGTCTGGAACACAAAGCCGATCTTCCGGTTGCGGATGGCCGCCAGCTGGTTGTCCTTGGCGTCGTGGATGTTCACCCCGTCCAGGACGTAGCTGCCCCGGGTGGGTTTGTCCAGCACCCCGATGATGTTCATGAGGGTGGATTTGCCGGAGCCGGATTCCCCCACGATGGCCACGAACTCTCCGGGATATACCTGCAGGTCGATGCCGTGCAGGATCTCCAGCTCGTTGGGCTGGCCGATGTAATAGCTTTTTCGGATGCCGTGCATCTCGATGAGAGGCCGGCGGGCCGGGGCGGGGGCATGGATGCGGCGGGCAACGGCTGCGGCAAATTCTCTGCTTTCGGCCATGGTCACATTCCTCCCGCCGCGCCGCCGGGAGCGCCGCCACCGCCGGAGGAGGCCTGTGCGCCGCCCGTATCGGTGGGCCGGTCCCCGGCAGGAGCCTGCCCGCCGCCGGGAGTACCGCTGCCGCCCATGGCCTGCATCATCTGCTCCATGGGATCGGTGGTGGTGACGATGCCCTGGGTCAGGTCGGCACTGGAACGGATCACGTCCCCTTCCTGCAGGTCGGCGCCGGAGATGGTGACGTAATAATCATTGGAATCGCCGGTGGTGACGGTGACCTGTTCAAAGGTCATGTCCACGCCCTCGCCGCCGGTCTTGCGCAGCACATACTGGCTGCCGTCCTCAGCAGTGGCCACCGCATCGATGGGCACCACATACACGTCGGTGACCTGGCTCTTGATGATCTCCACCTGGGCCTGGATGCCGATGAGCAGGTCCCCCGCTTCCCCGGTGACCCGCACCTTGGCGCCGAAAGACCCCTGGTCGTTGGCCACAGGGTCGATCTGGGTCAGGGTGCCGGCGATCTCGGTGTCGCCGGTGGCATCGGAGGTGATGAGGCAGGACATGCCGGTTTCCAGACCGGGCACATCATCCGCCGGGATGGTGACCTCCACCACCAGGGCGTCGGTGTCCTGGATGGTGGCCACCGTCCCCGCACACACCGACCCCACGGTGGCATCCAGGGCGGTGATGGTGCCGGACATGGTGGCGGTCAGGGTGCAGTCCGCCAGGGTGTCCTGCAGCGTTTCCAGATTGTCCGGGGTGCGCTTGGCCTGTTCCAGCTTGGTCTGGGCGTCCTCCACCGCCTGGGCCTTGGACTTGATGGTGGAGTAGTTTTTCTCGTTGTCGTAGGCGTCATGGGCGCTCTTGACCTGCTGCTCCGCCGTCTCCACCTGGGTCTCGGCGGTCTTGACGGTGCTCTCGGCCTGGTTGTAGGCGGTCTCGGCGGAGGTCTTGGCCTGTTCCGCCGCATTCACCGCCTGCTCAATGGCCGTGTACCCGTACAGCCCCCGGGAGGTGATGGAACAGTTGTTCTGGGCGGTAAGCAGGTCCTGCTCCGCCTTCTGGGCAGCGCTCTGGGCGCTGACATAGGCTTCATATTCCGGGGAAGCGGTACTGCTGTCCTGGGTGTCCGCCGTTCCTTCGGTGCCCTCCGCAGGCACCGTGGTGGGGTCCGGCTCCTGCTTTACCGCGTTCCAGGCAGCCAGGGCTGCGTTCAGCGCATCGCTGGCGTTGTTGTAGGCGGTGGTATAGCTGTCGATCTGGGCCTTGATGGTGCTGAAATCTGCCGAAATGGAGTTGTACTCGCTCACCGCCGTATCGTAGGCGCTCTTGGCGGCATCCCTCTTGGATTTTGCGTCGGAGAGGGATTGCTCCGCGTCCGCCAGGGACTGGTCCGCCTGGTCGATCTTGGCCTGCAGGTCGATGAGGTTGTTGTCGTGCTGCACCAGGGAGGTATTGTAGTCATCCACCGCCCGGTCATAGCTGGTCTGGGCGGACTGCAGGGTATCGTTGTAGCTCTGCTGGGCGTCCTCGATCTGCTTTTCCAGGTCGGTGGTGTCCAGGGTGGCAATAATATCCCCCTCCTGCACCGTATCCCCCACCTGGGCTTCCACCGTGGCCACTTTGTAGGTCTTGACGCTGTCGGACACGGTCACGTCCGCCTCATCGCCGGAGACCACCGTGCCGCTGACCGTCACCGAGTCATTCAGGCTGCCTTTGGTCAGGGTGGTGGTGCGGATGTACTGGTACTCGGCATCCGCCGCGGCGGGTACCGCCCGCATCCGCCAGGAGATGATGCCGGCTGCGGCCACGATCACCACGGCGGCAATGACCAGCTTTTTGTGCCGGCCCAGCCAGCCGGCCAGACGTGCGGGAAGAGGATGTCCGGCAGGCGGTGCCGGGAGGTTTTCTTCCGCCTCATAGTCCGTATCGCCGACCACTTGCGCCCCCTGTCCGGAGACGGTATCCGGCTGTTCGAGGTCCTGCACCTCCGCAGCCTGGTTCTTTTTGAACGGGTTGAACATGAAGTTTTCCTGCCTCTCTGCAATTCTTATAAGAATGAGATTTCCGTTGATAGCCGTTTTCAGTGTACGGGAAAAATGTGTTGAAAGGGTGCAACGAATGTGAAAAACCTTTCAGATATCCCCTTTTTATACAGCGATATTGGTTCAATTGTATGCTTTTGCAGAAAAAACAGCAAGAAATAATCTGTGAATTCGGGAACAAAACCGGCAAAATTCCGCAAAAGAAAATGCCCGCCGGACAATGCGGCAGGCATTTTTATGCATTGGAGTTTCAGAAAGGTCAGCGTTCCTCACGGAAATAGGCCAGACCCAGGTGAGCCGGGGGCTGGTCCTCCTTCTTGCGGCGCAGGGAGACGGCAATCAGCACCAGAATGGTGACCACATAGGGCACCATCTGCACCAGGTCGGTCATGGCGCTGGACACGGTGATGCCCAGCATGCTGGGCAGGAACTGGTACAGCCAGTACAGGATGCCGAAGAGGTAGGCGCCCCAGATGGCATTGAGGGGTTTCCAGGTGGTGAAGATGACCAGGGCCAGGGCCAGCCAGCCCAGGGCTTCGATCTGGCCGGTGGTGGCCCAGATGCCCTGGTTGTAGTCCAGCACATAGTACAGGCCGCCCACCCCGCAGATGGCAGCGCCGATGCAGGTGGCCAGGTACTTGTACCGGGTGACGTTGATGCCGGCGGCGTCGGCGGTGGCGGGGTTTTCACCCACAGCCCGCAGGTTCAGCCCCACGCGGGTGCGGTTGAAGAACCAGTGCAGCGCGATGGCCAGCACGATGGCCGCGTAGGCCAGGAAACCGTAGGAGAACACCGTCTGGCCCAGCACGCCCATCTGGGAGAGCACCGGGATCTTGGCGGCGAAGGCCTTGTTGGCGATGGGAGCGGCGCTGTAGGTGGCACCGTCCAGGATGAAGACGCCGAAGAAGTTGGCCACGCCCATACCGAAGGTGGTCAGGGCCAGACCGGTCACGTTCTGGTTGGCCCGCAGGCTGATGGTCAGGAAGGCGTAGATCAGACCGCCCAGAGCCGAGGCCACCAGGGCGCAGACCAGGGCGATGAGAACGCTGAGGGCAGGAATGGGGTTGGCCACGCTGTTTTCATAATAATATGCGCTGGCAAAGCCGGCAAAGCCGCCCAGATACATGATACCGGGCACACCCAGGTTCAGGTTGCCGGACTTTTCGGTGATGGTTTCGCCCATGGCACCGTACATGATGATGGTGCCGAAGGGGATCGCGCGCATGATCCATGCAATCAGACTGCTCATTCGCCCTTCACCTCCTTGTGATGGCCGCGCCAGATCAGGCGGTAGTTGATAAAGAACTCGCTGCCCAGAATGAAGAAGAGGATGATGCCGGTGATGATATCGGCGGCATATTCATTCAGGCTGTAGGCCGAGGCGATCTCGGAAGCACCGCGCTCCAGAAAGACCAGCAGGAAGGAGATCAGTGCCATGTAGAAGGTGTTGAACTTGGCCAGCCAGGCCACGATGATGGCGGTGAAGCCGTTGCCCCCCGCCGAGTTGGTGGAGATGGTCTGGTCCTTGCCGGCCACGATGAGGAAGCCGGTCAGGCCGCAGATGGCGCCGCTGATGATCATGGTGCGCACCATGACCCGGCGGACGTTGATGCCGGCATAGCGGGCGGTGTTCTCGCTCTCGCCCACCACGGCGATCTCATAGCCATGCTTGGAGTATTTCAGGTACGCATACATGGCGAAGGTCAGAACCAGCACCACGATGATGTTGATGGTGTACCGCTGCCCGAAGAGGATGGGCAGCCAGCCGGCCTTGGTGGCCTTGTTCAGGGTGCCCAGGCTGGAGGCCTGACCGCGCATGATGTTGGTCATACAGGCCACGATGCTGGTGGCCACATAGTTCATCATCAGGGTGAACAGGGTCTCGTTGGTGTTCCAGCGGGCCTTGAACCAGGCGGGCACAAAGCCCCACAGGGCACCGGCAGCCAGACTGCCCAGCACCATGGCCGCAAACAGGGCGGGGGCCGGCAGGCTGTTGCCGAAGTAGACCATGATCAGGGCGGTGGCAAGGCCGCCCACCAGGACCTGGCCTTCGGCGCCGATGTTCCAGAAGCGCATCTTGAAGGCGGGGGCCAGCGCGATGCCGATGCACAGCAGGGTGGACAGATCCCGCATGGCCCAGGAGAAACGGACGGTGGTGGAGAAGGTGCCGCCCCACATGACCACATAGACGTTGATGGGGTTCAGGCCGGTGACGAAGAAGATGAACAGAGCATCCACCACCAAAGCCAGCAGGATGGCGGCGGCACGCACCGCGATCTTACGGCTGAGGGGGGCGGCTTCCCGTCGGGCAATGCGCACCAGCGGTTCGGCCGTATGAGTAGTTTGGGCTGCCATCAGGCGCGCACCTCCTTTTTATTCTGCAGGTCGGTCATACGCAGGCCGACTTCCTCCTTGGTGGTGGTACGGGCGTCCAGAATGCCGTTTGCCTTGCCGCCGCACAGAACCAGGATGCGGTCACACAGTTCCAGCAGCACGTCCAGGTCCTCGCCCACATAAATGACGGCCACACCCTTTTTCTTCTGCTCATTGAGCAGGTGGTAGATGGTGTAGGAGGTGTTGATATCCAGCCCGCGCACGGCGTAGGCGGTCATGAGTACGATGGGAGAGGCGGCCAGTTCCCGGCCCACCAGGACCTTCTGCACGTTGCCGCCGGACAGCTGGGAGACGGGGGTGTTCAGGCCGGGGGTAACCACGCCCAGCTCTTCCCGCACTTCCTCGGCCAGTTCCCGGGGGGTCTTGCGGTCCACGATGGGAGAATGGCCCTTGCCGTAGCTCTTGAGCATCATGTTGTCGGTCATGCCCATGGAGCCCACCAGGCCCATGCCCAGACGGTCCTCCGGCACGAAGGAGAGGTGGATGCCGGCATCCCGGATATCCTTGGGCGTCTTGCCGATGAGGGAGGTGGGCTTGTCCTCCGCCCCGGGGGCGAAGAACTGGATCTGGGCGCCGCCGTCCGCCCGCTGCAGGCCGGCGATGGCTTCCAGCAGTTCCTTCTGGCCGTTGCCGGAAATGCCCGCAATGCCCAGGATCTCGCCGCCGTAGGCGTCAAAGCTCACATCGTCCAGCACCCGGCCGCCTTCGGGACCGGTGACGCTCAGGTGATGCACCGACAGCCGCCGCACCGGGTTGACCGGCAGGGGGCGCTCGATGTCCAGCTCCACCTTCTTGCCCACCATCATCTCGGTGAGCATGGCCTCGTTGGCGTC
>CALXHN010000018.1 GCA_944388105.1 uncultured Gemmiger sp.
CCGCTGCCGGTTGCATCGGCCCCTTCGCCGGTTTCATCTCCGTCCCCTTCCGGGGTAGGAGTGGGCGCGGGTGTGGGCGTGCTGGTATCACTGTTGAAGGTGGCCTCAATATTGCCATCCTCCAGCTGACGGCTCACATCCAGCGTGCCGCGGTCCGAAGAGGTCAGGCCGGTACCGTTCACATCCAGAATCAGGGTCGCTGCAAAGCGAATCTTGTAATCCAGATTGTTGGCAGTACCCAGTGTGACGGAAACACGGCCCTGATACAGGAAGTTCAGTTCGCTCAAGTCGGTCATATCAATGACGGAAATTCCATCCTTGAGCCCATTTTCTTCCAACGCTGTCATCATCTGCTCCAGCGTGTCCTGGGCAGAAATATGGCTGGTCTCTGCCGTCGCCTGCTCCTCTGTCTGTGCCTGCAGTGACAGGAAGCTTCCCGGCGTGGTTGCCTGTCCCTGCGGTATATCGGCTTCCAGCCAGATCAGCCCATCGGGTTGACTGTCACTGGTGCGAAGTACCTTGAGATGATCGCTGAGTACCAGCCATTGGCCTGCGTAATCCATCATAAAGCGCTCGGTAGCCGGCTGTACTTTGACAACCACCGTACCTGGCATCTGGGTGCCCACATCCGCCACGTCCAGATAGGGAAGATTACTGAGCAGGAACTGGGACTTTTCCCGGGCGGAAAAGCCAAACAGGCTGTCGCCTTCCGAAATTCCCAGCAATTCGATGATCTGGTCTTCGGTATAAACACCGGTGTTCGCTGGTGTGGAACCATCGGTGTTTTCAATGCGGAAGTCCGTGACCTTGAACAGCAGATTGACCGAAAGAATGATCCCGCCAACAAGGACTGCAAACACCAGCAGTGCTCCCAGCACAGCGCGCTGGCGACGGCGGCGCAGCTGTTCGGCATGTGTCACGCGGCGCGGCGGACGACGGTTCGGATTCTGACGGTAAGAGGCTTTCTGCGGATTTTGCTGCGGACGGCGAGCCTTGGTGTTTCCCCTGCTGTCCACCCCCTGCTGCGGGCCTGTGCGCTGTCCTGTGGGCTGCTGCACCGGACGGGCGCGTCGGGGCTGTCCGACGGGTTGGGCTTTCTTGGTCAGTCCCAGGCGGCTTTTCATGCTGCGTGGTGCCGGACGTTGGTTTGCGGACGGGGTCGCGGCTGCTTTCTGCCGGCGGCTTCGCTGGTTACGATCCATCCGCGGCCTCCTTTCTGTCGTGAAAATAGAAAAAGGACAATACGCACAAAACGCCCCGCACAGGGTGGGGCGTTGCACTTCTTACCTGCCCGTTTTGACCAGGGCAAGCAGACGTTCTGTAATCATGTCCAGACTGCGAGGCTGGGCCAAGGTGCGTGCCTGACGGCCCATCTCGGCCAGACGTCCCGGGGCAGCCAGCAACTGCTGCACAGTCTCAATCAGTTTTTCGGCGGTCAGGTCCTTCTCTTCAATGACCACCGCTGCGCCGGCCTTCTGCAATTCCAGGGCATTATAATACTGGTGGTTTTCGGCCACATTGGGGCTGGGAATCAGGATGGCGGCACGGCCCATGGCTTCCAGTTCCGCCAGCGTCAGAGCGCCCGAACGGGAAATGACCAGATCGGCTGCGGCCAGCAGTTCCGGCATATTCTTGATATATTCCTTTACCACCAGATTGGGACCGGGCGCAAAACCTTCCTGTTTGGCCAGGTCCTGAAACAGCTGTACCCCACGGCTGCCTGTGGCATGCAGATGCAGCACATTCTGATGGGTCTTCTGTTCCCAGCCGCACAGGGCACCCACCACCTCGTTGATGCGTCGGGCGCCCAGGCTGCCGCCAAAGCTCAGAATCACCGTACGGTCCCCTGCTCCGATGGCAGCGCGGGCGGCCGCCCGGTCCTGGGTCAGGATTTCCGGACGGACAGGGTTGCCTACCACCTGCGTCTTATCCGGAGCGCCCAGTTTTTCCACCGCGGCGGCACTGGCCGCAAAGACCACATCCACATCTTTGGCCAACAGCTTATTGGTGACTCCGGGGAAGGCATTCTGCTCATGAATTGCCGTCTTGATTCCCTTTTTGGCCGCAGCCCGCACCACCGGACCGCTGACATAACCGCCGCAGCCGATGACCAGATCCGGCTGGACCTCCCGAAGGATTGCCGCCGTGCGCGGACCGGACAGGGCCAGATGATAAAGCGCCTGGAAATTGCGGGCAATATTTTTGGGCGTCAGGCGGCGCTGAAAACCATTGATTTCAATATGATGAAAGGGATATCCGGCCGCCGTCACAAGGCCGTACTCCATTCCTTCCCGGCGCCCCGCAAAGTGAATTTCCGCAGACGGATCTGCCTTTTTCAGCGCACCGGCAATGGCCAGCGCAGGATTGATGTGTCCGGCAGTACCGCCGGCGGCGATCAGAACACGCATATGGTTCCCTCTCTTTCCCTCGATACCCAAAAGCGGCGGGTGTCAGCCGCTGACATTTTCCCGCCGGCGATAGACTTTGCGTGTGGGGCTGTTGCCATGCAGGCGACGCATCAGCTCATCCTGGCTGCGTTTCCGCTGCGCCATGATTTTGGCATTTCCCGCCCGTGATACGCTGAGTACGACCCCCATTTCACATAGCAGCAGCAACAAGCTGCTTCCGCCCGATGAGAAGAAGGGCAGGCTGATACCGGTGTTGGGCAAGGTGGCCGTAACCACGCCAATATGACAGAATACCTGCCATGCGATCTGTGCCATCACACCGATGGTCAGCATACTGCCGAAATAGTCCGGCGAGCGCAGGGCAATCAGAATCCCCTGAATGAGCAGGGCCGCAAACAGTCCGATGCAAAGCACCGCACCGATAAAGCCCAACTCTTCACACAGAACAGAAAAGATGAAGTCATTGGTTGCTTCCGGCAGCCACAGCTGTTTCTGACGGCTGTTGCCGATGCCAAGACCGGTCAGGCCGCCCGAAGCAATGGAATACAGGCTCTGGGTTGTCTGATAGCCAAGATCCACATCACTTTCAGCAAACAGGCCCCAGGCACCCAGGCGCTCGTTGGCGACATCATTCCCTTCAGCGGTCAGCATCAGATACAGACCGCCCATGGCCACACCGGCCATCACAGGCATCCAGCGCAGCGCGCAGCCGCCGCACAGAAGCATGGTGCCCAGGATCATACAGATCAGCAGAATGGCAGAGTTATGGGGTTCCATGCGCAGCAGAACCACAATGGGAAGTACCGGCAGGATCGGCATGATCATGCCATGCACCAGGGTCCGCCGTTGTTCATAGTGTTCATCGGTATACAGGGCCACTCCCAGAATAACCGCAAACTTGGCGATTTCCGAAGGCTGGACGTTAATGCCCAGAATATACACCCAGCGATGAACGTTGTTGATCTCCTCACTGAACAGAGCCAGCACCAGCAGGAACATCAGTCCCACATACAGATGTGCATACAGATAGCGCAACGCATGGTAGTCTATGTTGGAAATCACTACCATGAGGAACAGGCCACCCAACGCCAGAATCACCTGTGGTTTTATGTAATGGTAGATATCCCCAAACCGATAATAGGCGGTGACATAGCTGGCTGAAAACAGCATAATCAGCCCATAGCACAAAACCAGCAGCAGGGTGCCCACAAAGCCCCAAGAGACAGGCCCGTGCTCCTCTTTGCGAAAGGCTGCATTCTGTGCAAAACGTACCAGATTGCCGAATGTAATGTCAAAAATGCGTGCAGCGGTCACGGGCAGGTCCCTCCTTTCCTGCAAAGGGAGCGGTGCAGGATGTTACGCAAGATAGATGTACAGAAGCCCCAGCGCCACACCCATAACGGCAATCAGGCTGAAGAAGGCGTCAATGCGGGCCTCTTTCCAGCCGCGCATCTCAAAGGCATGATGGATCGGCGTCATGCGGAAGATGCGCTTGCCATGGGTGGCTTTGTAGTACACGCGCTGGATCACAACGGTCATGGCATCCCAGATAAAGACGATGCCGAAGAACAGGACCAGTTCTGGACGGCCCATCACAAAGGCCAGTGCCGTGACCATTCCCCCCAGGAACATGCTGCCGGTGTCTCCCATGAACACCTTGGCAGGATAAAAATTCCAGACAAGGAAACCGGCACAGGCGGCCGCGGTGGCAGTAGAAAGAACTGCCACATGGTAAAATCCCAGCATGCTGGCTGCCAGCAGGTATCCCAGCATGGACACAAAGGTCACACAGGAGCACAGGCCGTCCAGGCCATCGGTAAGATTCACGGCATTCACAAGGAAAATGATGCCGAAGAAAGCGATGGGATAGTAAAGCAAGCCCAGATTCACCGCACCCACAGCCGGTACCATGATGATGGTGGTCATGAGGCCCAGGCTGTGAAGTCCGGCCATGAAGGCACCGGTGACAACAAACTGCATGACAAGTTTCTGCCACGCCAGAAGGCCCAGATTGCGGTGGCGCACCACCTTGATAAAGTCATCCAGAAATCCGATGACGCCGGAGCCGAAGGCCAGGAACAGCACCAGCAGGCCTCCCTGGACCTGCTGCGGTGCCACCAGTTCCGGCGCCTTGGCCGAAAGTCCGGCATACACCACACCGCAGGCCAACAGAATTCCCAGAATAAAGCACAGGCCGCCCATGGTGGGAGTGCCCTGCTTTTTGTTGTGCCAGGTGGGTCCGTCCTCCCGGATAGTCTGGCCAAAATGCAGGCGGTGCAGCGCCGGGATCAGGAAAAAGCCTGAAACAACAGTAACGCAGAACGCGACAATTGCCGCCGCGATCAGCATCCAGGACACGATCATCCCCATATGGTAATTCCCCCAAAGTTCAGGTTGTAGTCTTATGCGTGGTCGGGAAGTTCCGCGTACAGGCTGTGCAGCATTTCTTCAAACTGCATGGCATGGCTGGCCTTGGCCAGAACCACATCACCGGGGCGCAGATACGACCTTAGATATTCTACTACTTCCTGTGTATTTTGGCAATGCAATGTTGTTACTTTTTCGCCGGCCGCTTCCGCCATGGCGGTGCTGTTGGGGCCGACAGCCAGCAACAAATCCACCACATCGGCGGCCCATTCTCCGGTTTGCCGGTGTGCCTGTTCGGAAGCCGTCCCCAGTTCCAGCATATCCCCCAGCACGGCAATCCGGCGGCCGCCGGGGCCGGGAATCTGGCGCTGCAGGATATCCAGCGCCGCACGCATGCTGTCCGGACTGGCGTTGTAGCAGTCTTCAATGAAGGTGATGCCGCCATGCTGCACGATATTCTGCCGCATACCGGTGGTCTTGTAATCCGAGAGCGCGGCAGCGGCGCGGGCAGGGTCCAGCCCCAGCCGGGTGGCAGCCGCATAAGCTGCCAGAGCATCGCTGACCGTGTGCAGGCCCTGGGTGGGAATATGAACCGCGAAATCGCCATGTTCCGCATCCCGCAGAGTGAAAGCGGTGCCGTCTTTTTCATCCCGGATATCGGCGGCACAGACATCTGCGCCCGTCGCTTTCAGGCTGAACCAGACAGGCTTGAGTCGGGCAGGCAGCGCTGCACTGCGCAGCAGTTCGTCGTCTCCGTTGAGCACAAGCGGAGCACCATCCGGAAGTCCCTGGCAGATTTCCAGCTTCGCCTTCAGTATATTCTCACGGCTGCCGAGATTTTCCAGGTGGGAGACCCCGATCATGGTGATGATCCCGGCGGAAGGACGAGCCGTGCGGGTCAAGCGGGCAATTTCCCCCAGAGCACTCATGCCCATTTCCACCACCGCATACTCGGTGGCGTCTTCCAGACGGAACAGGGTGTTGGGCAGACCGATCTCGTTGTTCTGGTTTCCCTCCGTCTTCAGGGTATTGCCGAAAGCTGACAGTACCGCATAACAGAATTCCTTGGTGGTGGTCTTTCCCACCGAACCGGTGACGCCGATCATGAGCGGACTGAACAGAGTGCGATAGTTGGATGCCATCCGCAGCATGGCCATGTGACTGGACGGGGTCACCACCAGGTGATCTTCCGGCACGCCTTCTACCGGGTGATTGGCAATCACGTACTCCGCCCCGGCCTTATAGGCCGTTTCGGCAAAATCATGGCCATCTACCCGAGCACCGGGAAAGCATACAAAGACGCACCCCGGCTGCACTTTGCGGCTGTCAGTGACAACGGCGGTGATGTCCACCGGCCGCGCCAGAGTCAGGCCGGCCAGCAGTTCATTGGCATGGATCGGTTTCATTCAGTTCCCTCCTCAGTATCCGTCTGGTTCGTGGTATCCGTTTCGCTGGTATCCGATTCATCGGTTTGTGTTGTATCTGTACTGGTTGTGTCAGTCTCTGTCTGGATGGTCACAATGGTGCCGAATTCCGCACTGGAAGAAGCCGCCACATCCTGAGAGACCACCTTACCGTTGGCATCCCCCACCAGCTTGACATTCAGGTTGGCGGACTTGAGCATCTGGCTGGCGAAGGTACCGGTCTTGCCGGTCACGTCCGGCACGGTGGTCAGGCTGCCGGTGGTGGAATCGGTGTAGAAGTAGATGGTGGATCCCGCCGGGACCGAAGTACCCGAATAGGGGTACTGGTAGACGATCTCGCTGCCGGAACCGATGAGCTGATGGCCCAGGCCCAGCTTATTCAGATTGGCCTGCGCCAGAGACCAGCGGGAACCGACGGCATTGGGCACCGTGATACTTTCCGGTTCCACATAGTCAGGGTCCCGGGGAATGCCCAGGTAAGGTGCAATTTCGCTGATAATGTTGCCCACCATGGGAGCCACGATCTGGGAGGCAAAATCTTCCACCCAGCGGGGGTCGTCCAGTACCGCAAAAACCAGAATTTCCGGGTCATCGGCGGGCAGGACAGCCGCAAAGCTGATCTGCTTGTGGTAGTCGCCATCCGAACGCTCGCTGCGGTCCAGCTGTTCAGCAGTACCGGATTTGCCGCCGATGGAGTAGCCGGCCACGTAAACGTTGCGGCAGGAATATCCCTCTTTACCGCCGCCCACGTTGTTTTCCATCATGGCGCACAGCTGCTGACTCACGTCCTCGGAGATGACCTGACGGCGGATGTTGGGCTGAGTCTCGCTGACCACATTGCCCGCGTCATCGGTCATGCTGCCCACCACGTAGGGGGTAACCAGATACCCACCGTTGACCACCGCAGAAACGGCGGTGGCCATCTGGATGGCGGTGAGTTTCTGGGTCTGTCCAAAAGCCGTAGAGTACAGGTCAGTCTTGACCTGCTCCATATCTGCCTGCGTCTTGGAAATGCCCTTGGACTCATAAGGCAGGTCAATGCCGGTGGTCTCATCCAGACCGAATGCCTGGTAATAGTTATAGAAAAACTCCGGGGTCATCAGCTCTGCCACCTGGATGAAATAAAGGTTGCAGCTCTTTTCCAGAGCGCCCGCCATATCCAGCGGCCCGTGAATCGCATCATTGGCGCATCCATAGGTGGTCTCCCACTGCGTCCCTTCATTGACGGTCAGTTTGCCGTTGCAGTAAAACACCTGGCTGGCATCCATCAAACCGGAATCCAGCGCGGAAGCCGCGGTGACCAGCTTGAAGACGGAACCCGGGAAATACAGTTCGGTCACGCTCTTATTCTTCCACTGGGCTTCCCGGATATAACCCTGCAGGGTGGAATACTCCTCGGAACTGAGCACGCCGTCCTCCACAATGGAGGCCACATTGCTTTCTCCCAGGCGGGACTGCAGCAGGTCGATCTCCTCGGCAGTCAGGGTTCCATCCTCCAGAACAGCGGCCATTTCCGGATCCGCAATGGTATAAGGATCATTGGGGTCAAACTGACTCATGGTGGCCATGGAAAGAATGGCGCCCGTGTTCACATCCATGACAATGACTGTACCACGGTTCTTTACACTGTATTCTTTCAGTGCCTGTCCCAGATACTTCTCCACCACCGTCTGTACCTGGTCATCAATGGTCAGGTGCAGGTCATAGCCGTTGACGGGCTCATACACTTCCCCTTCATCATCGGACGTATAACCCCAGGCATTCTGGCTGGTGATCCGACGTCCAGGCGTACCGGCCAGCTCCTCCTGATAGGACTTTTCCAGACCATAGATGCCTTCGCCGTCCGAATTGGTGAAGCCCAGTACCGAAGACAGGAAAGAGCCATAAGGATAGCTGCGGGTCGATGCCTGTTCGGTATAGATGTTCAGAACGGTTTCCCAGTCTTTTTCCTCGTCTCCGTCATTGAGGGGCCGCTTGGTATTGGCATATTCAATGATGGCATCCTTGGTGGGCAAGTCCACCCCACGGGCCAGGACTTTATACTGGCTTTTCGTATCGCTGAGTTTTTCCAGGATGCTTTCCGCTGATGCGCTCCCTCCCAGCAGGTTGGAGATATCCTGGGCTGCCTGCGCAATGTACTTTGCATTGCACCGGGAAGGATCCGCGATGATGTTCCAGACAGTGGTACTCTTGGCCAGGACCTTGCCGGTGGACGTGTAGATGGTCCCACGGGAGGCCGGGATGGTCTCATCCGAAAGCTGCTGTTCCGCCGCTCCGACACGATACTTTTCAGGGTCACGCAGCTGCAGTGCGTACAGCTGGTAGATCAAAAGGCCCATACCAAAAATGATGAACAGCGCCACCAGCATCAATGTGCGCACGCGCAGGGCATTGTTGATGGAGTGCCGTTCATTTTGCCTGTCACGATTGTTCTGCATGGTTGTTTTCCTTCCGTTAGGTACAGGTCATAAAAAGGCAAAAAGCGTGCCCCGACGCGGGATGCACGCTTTTGGGCTTTGCTTACGGTTCAAAACTGCCGATCAGGCTGAGGGCTGCGGTATACAGCCCATCCAGGATTTCATCGGTTTTGGAGTTGCTCTTTTCGATGATGCTTTCGTCGTCCAGGCGGAGATAGGTCACCTGGCTGGGATCGGTCTTGACCAGACCCAGGCGGCTCTGTGCCACCTCATCGATATTGGCGCTGTTGGAAATCTCGTCCATCTTGCCGGACAAATACTCATAGGTGGTCTGTGCGTCGGCCAGTTCCGTACGCTTGGCATCAATATCGCCGGAGATCTCGGTCAGTTTTGCCTGACCTGCCACAATGGCCGTGATCAAGGCCAGAAAAACCACGATCACCAGCACCGATGCAATCTGACGCATGAATTCTTTGGCGCGGCCGAAGTGGAAGTGTCCGCCGCGCACCACACGCACCCGCGGTGCACGGCGGACCGATTGCGCATTGTTGACTTGATATGCTGCCGAAGTCATGGTCAGCACCCCCTCTATCTGTGTTCCAAAAGCAAAGTTGTTGTGCTCAGTTCTTTTCCAGTACCCGCAATTTTGCCGAGCGACTGCGGCGGTTCTCTTCCAGTTCCTCGGCATCTGCCTCAATGGGATGCCGGGTAATCAGAGTGGCTTTGGCCACGCCGCCGCAGGTGCAGATGGGCTGTTCCGGCGGGCAGGTACATTTCTGCGCCCAACGGCGGAACTTGTTCTTCACCAGCCGGTCTTCCAGGCTGTGGAAGGTGATCACGCACAGGCGCCCACCCGGCGCCAGTCTGTCAAACAAAGCTTCCAGGCCTTCATTCAGGGCATCCAGTTCCCCGTTCACCGCGATGCGAACGGCCTGAAACGTGCGGCGCGCCGGATTCTTGCTCTTACGGCGCTCTTTGGGCGGCACGGCGGCCGCCACCAGTTCTGCCAGCTGCAGGGTGGTGGTGATCGGCGTCTGTTCCCGCTGCTGCACGATCTTGCCGGCAATCTGCCAGGCATAGGGCTCTTCCCCGTATTCGCGCAGGATACGGGCGATTTCTTCCCGGGGCAGCGAATTGAGCAGATCCGCCGCGGTGGGGCCCTGCTGACTCATACGCATGTCCAGCGGTGCATCCGCGTGGTAGGAGAAGCCCCGGGAGGCTTCATCCAGCTGATGGCTCGAGACCCCCAGGTCCAGCAAAGCACCGTTGATCTTTTCAATTCCCAGGTCATCCAGCACAGCCGCTGCCTGCCGGAAATTGGCCCTGACCACAAGGGCGGGAAGACCCTTAAGCCTTTCGGTGGCTGTTGCCACCGCATCCGGGTCCTGATCGAGAGCGATCAGCCGCCCTGTGGTCAGGCGTTTGGCAATTTCACGGGAGTGCCCTGCGCCGCCGGCGGTACCATCCAGATAGATACCGGTGGGATCAATCGCCAATCCATCCAGGCAGGGCTGCAGCAATACGGGTATGTGGGAAAATTCCATTTCGATGTCCTTTTGCGCCGTGCGCCTTGTTGTTCAGAAATCCAGAGCTTCCATGGCTGCGGTGAAATCTTCATCCGAAGCAGCCTGATTCTGGTTCCAGGTGTCTGTATTCCAGATTTCGGCAAAGGTCCGGTTCCCGATGATGGTCACATCATGGGACAGGTTTGCGTACTGCCGCAATTCTGCCGGCAGCTGGATGCGCCCCTGCTTGTCCGGGGTGACCTCGGTGGCGGAAGAATACAGCATCCGGCTTACCTGACGGCCTTTGACGAGCCCCTTTTCCGCAATGCGTTCCGCCACCTTTTCAAATTCCGCGGTGGGAAACGCAGCAAGGCAATGATCCAGCCAGCGGGTCACAATAAACGTCTCACCCATGCCGTCACGAAACTTGGCGGGGAAGTTCAACCGTCCTTTGCCGTCGATGGCATAATCGAAGCGGCCCACGAACATGTTGAAAACTCCCTCCTCCCTGCCGATTTTCTCTGTTTTTCGACGTCCAGCCGTTGGAGAGCAGTTGAAAACGCAGTTGAAAACGTTGAAAACTACCCACTTTAACCCTTTTTAAGGTCTTTTTACCCACAGCTGTACCATCATAGTACCAAATTACAGGGCAAAAAGCAAGTCCGCGGGGCAAAAAAACACAGTGGGCAAGGATTTTTCACATCTGAAAACGCCGGGGTGAACGGTGGGGAAAAAATCGGTTCCGGCGCCAAAAAGCAGGCAAACCGTCGGTATTTGTTTTCAGTCCTTTTCTTCGACAGAAGCCGGAAAAAGCAGAACCGCCGGCCGGGAATACCCGGTCGGCGGTTCTGCTTTCACAAACAGGGAGTAACTATGTACTTACTTTTTGGGGCCGCGCAGGCCACGGGCCGCAGCACTGCGCAGATTCATCCTGGTTTTCTTGATATCCGCCACACTGCGGGCCAGGACTTCCTCAGAATTTTTCAGGATGGCCTCGCAGTAAGTGGTGGCACTGCGGTTGATCTCCTTGGCCTGCTCCTGGGCCGTAGAAAGAATCTCCGCCGCGCGCTGCTGCGCACGCCGGACGATCTCCTGGTCCGAAACAAGACCCCGTGCCCGTTCTTCCGCCTGCTGAATGATCCCGTCGGCTTCGGCACGGGCACCTTTCAGGATCTGTTCCCGGTCAGCCACGATCTTTTTGCTGTCGCGAATCTCATCCGGCAGATTGTTGCGCACCTCATCAATGATGTCCCGCATGCGGTCCACATCCACAAAGCGCTTGGAAGGGCTGAAAGGAACGCCTCCGCCTTCTTCCAGCGTTTCTTCCATCAACTCAAGCAATTCTTCCACACTCATGGCTGTCCCTCTCTCTCATAACGGCTGACAAGAATTTTGCCGTACTTGTATTGTTTTACCAGCTGCAGGCTTCCCGCCTGCGGCGGCAGCTCAGCTTCCAGTTCGCTTTCGCACAGAACAACGCCTCCGGGTGCCACACTGCGCTCCAGAAGCGGCAGCACCTTTGCCAGTGTACCGTGGGCAAAGGGCGGGTCCAGCAGGACCAGATCAAACGGGCCGCGGGCGGTGTGCAGGTAGTTGAAGGAATCCCCGCAGGAAATGCGGGCCCGATCCTGTACGCCAGCAGTACGGCAGTTGGCAGTGACAATTTTCACTGCGTCGGGGCTGGCATCCAGAAATGTGCACTGTGCGGCACCGCGGGAAAGGGCTTCTATCCCCAGCTGACCGCTTCCCGCAAACAAATCCAGCACCTGTGCCCCCGGCAGGAGGAACTGTACGCTGGAGAACATGGCCTCCTTCACGCGGTTGATGGTGGGGCGGGTCACGTCTTCGCCCGGAAGGGCGGCCAGATTTTTGCCGCGGGCGGATCCGGCGATCACTCGCATAGCAGCGGCACCTGCCTTTCTTTTCAGTGTTGAAACGAAGGATTCTTCCCTAATCTCATCTATTATGGAGTCTTTGCCCTATCTTGTCAAGTCGAAACGAGTACGAAATACCCGCTCAGGCCCGCAGGGCGTTGTAAATTTTTTCGGCCTTGGCGTGGCTGATGCCCTTGACTTCCTCGAGATCGGAAATGGACGCCGCCTTGACCGCCGCCACCGTCTTGAAATGGGCCAGCAAGGCGGCCGATGTCTTCTCCCCCACCCCGGGCAAGGCCGTCAGGGTGGCTGCGTAAGATTTTTTCTTCATCAGACGCTTGCGGTAATCGTTGGCGTAACGGTGGGTTTCATCCTGAATGGCCGTTACAAAGGTAAAGATATTCCGATGCCGGTTGATGGCGATTTCGCCCCCCGCATCATCTACAATAGCCCGGGTGCGGTGGTGGTCATCCTTGACCATACCGAAGGTGGGAACATTTTCCAGCGCTGTGCCCCGCAGGGCCTGCCGTACCGCAGATACCTGTCCCCTGCCGCCATCAATGAGCAGCAGGTCTGGCAGGGCGGCAAACTGATTGCCGGGGCCGTCCGGCTTATCCCCGCGCCGTGCGGCCTCATACTCAGCAGCACGGCGGCTGAGGGTCTCGGCCAGAGAGGCATAGTCGTCGGTGCCGATGACTTCCCGCATCTTGAACCGGCGATAGCCGCTGCGGTAAGGTTTGCCATCCTTGAACACCACCATGCCGCAAACGCTGGAGCCATCGCCCCAGTTGGAGATATCATAGCTTTCGATCAGGCGGGGCGGCGCTTTCAGACCCAGCACCTGGGCCGCTTCCTCCAGCAGTTTTTCCTCTCTGGTATAACGGCCGCTTTCCCGTCCCAGGCGCTCCACCGCGTTGGTGTAGGCCATGGTGACCAGCTTGGCCACGTCCCCGCGCTGGGGCACATACAGTTCCACCTTGCTGCCCCGGGCCTGGGCCAGCGCCTCGCTGAGGGCTTCGTGAGCCTCTGGCAAGGCATCCACCGCCACCGTCTTGGGGACATACTCGCCGTCCAGATAGTACTGGGGCAGGAATTCTTCCCGCACGTCGGCAATGTCGGTGGTATCATGAAAGACAAACTCCCGCTTATCGGTCAGGCGGCCTTCCCGGTACCGCAGCACGGCGGCACAGACCGCCCGACTGGTGCCGGCAAAGGCCACCACATCCATCTCGGTGCCGCTCTCCATAACAACCTTCTGTCCGGCTGCCACCCGCTCAATGGCGGCGATCTGGTCCCGGAGAATGGCGGCGGATTCAAAGTCCAGACGCTCGGAGGCGGCTTCCATCTTTTCCCGAAGCTGACGCAGGATATCCTTCTTGCCATAGCGGATCATCTGCAAAGCCCCCTGCACGGCCTCATTGTAGGCCTGACAGCTGACCTTGCCGCTGCACACCGCCATGCACTTGCCAATGTGGGCGTTCAGGCAGGGGCGGCCCTTGCCGATATCCCGGGGAAATTCCTTGTTGCAGCGGGGCAGCAGAAAGCAGTTCTGGGCCGTTTCCACCATCTCCCGCACCGCGAAAGAGGATGTGAATGGGCCGATGTAATCCGCGTTTTCATCATCTTTCTGCAAAGCGGCCGAGATGCGGGGCCAGTCCCCTTTCGTGATCTTGACATAGCTGTACCCTTTGTCATCCTTGAGCAGGATGTTGTATTTGGGGGTATGCGCCTTGATCTGGCTGGCTTCCAGCACCAGGGCTTCAAACTCGCTCTGGCAGACGATCACATCAAACGTGAAGGCGTGGTTAATCATCTGGGTGACCTTGGCATCGTGGGGCACGCCTTCCCGGAAATACTGGGAAACACGGGTCCGCAGGCGCTTGGCCTTGCCGATATAGATGATCTCATCCGATTTGTCACGGATGATATAGACCCCCGGCAGAAGCGGCAGCATACAGGCTTTTTTGTACAGTTCTTGCTTGGTCATGAAAACACCTTGGAAAATAGAATAAGGCCGGGTGGTTACCCCACCCGGCCGAAGAGAATCATGGGATTATTCAGAGAAGCCGGAGTTGACCAGCTTGACCAGACCGTCGACAGCGGCCTGCTCGTCGGTGCCGTCCGCAATGATGCGGATGGTGGTGCCGCCAACGATGCCCAGGCTCAGAACGCCCAACAGGGACTTGGCGTTGACGCGGCGCTCCTCTTTCTCGACCCAGATAGAGGATTTGTACTCGTTGGCCTTCTGGATGAAGAACGTAGCCGGACGAGCGTGCAGACCAACCTGATTCTCAACGGTAACTTCTTTAACGTACATAGCTATTCTCTCCTACTTTGTGAAAATAATACGCCCAAGCTTTTCTACCGCGGGCAAGTGTCAGGCGGTGTTTGCACTAAAGGTAGCCGCCCGGATGATTTTATTTTATCCCATTTGTTCGACTTTGTACAGTGGAAAACAGCAAATTTGTCAGGATTCCGCATTTCCGACAAACCTCGCGCCCGTTCTTTGTACATTTTAACCAGTTTATTTTCAACACTGTTGTGAATCAGCACAAAAAAGTCAGTTTTCTGATTTTTCCTCTTCAGTTTTTCTCGGTGCATAGATGAATTTCAGTTCCCGACAAAACTGCACAGCGGCCGGATTTTCGGCCGGATCATACACCTTTTCCACACTGTCAAACCGATATCCCATACGCAGATACAGTGCCAGGGCCGGAAGGTTGACATCCAGCACAAACAGATGGGGCGCCGCATGCTCCGACAGTTTTTTTCTGGCAAATTCCAGCAAAAGTGCACCGATGCCCTGCCCCTGGGATTCGGGGCGGACATACAGCCGGCCGATCTCCCCCGTCTTGTGGCAGACCCCTATCAGGGCGTCCGGCACGCCGGCAGTGCTGTGCAGGTAGAAGGCCCACCCGGCGGCACGATCAGCCTGCAGCTCGGCACGCATAGCCTGGGGCGTATGCTGGGCCACATACTCTGCGGTACACACAGGCGCGCACATGGCCTGCCAGGACGCAGCATACACCTGCGCTGCTGCATCCAGGGCTGCGTCTGTGCGGATCAGTTCAGCGCGCTCATTGCGCTTCCAGCGGCGAGGATGCAAGGGATGGCGCAGGCACCAGTCTTTATACAGGTCCGGACGGCGGGCCGCCGTGCGGGCATGGGCCTGACGGGAACGCCATGTGGTGATTTTCCCGTGATCCCCGGTGAGCAGCACCGGCGGAACAGGTCGGCCTTCCCATACTTCCGGACGGGTATACTGGGGATATTCCAGCAGGCCATCCCAGTGGCTTTCTTCCTGGTAGCCCTGTTCTTCGGCCAGTACACCGGGCTGCAGGCGCAGCACACTATCCGCCACCACCAGGCTGGCCAGTTCCCCACCGGTGAGGACATAGTCACCGATGGAAATTTCCTCGTCAGCAAAGGCCTCAATGACCCGTTCGTCGATGCCCTCGTAGTGGCCGCAGACCAGGGTCAGGGAATCACATTGAGCCAGACGCTTGGCTATCTGCTGGTTATATGGCTGGCCACCCGCCGTCATAAAAACAATATGCGGGCGAGGGCGGCCCTGTGCCTCACATTGGCGGATTACGTCCCGCAGGCAATCGGCAATGGGCTGGGCATACAGCACCATGCCACAGCCGCCGCCGTAGGGGTAGTCATCGGTCTGTTTCTGCTTGTTGGTGGTGTAATCCCGAATCTGATGGCAGTGGGCCTCAAACAAGCCTTTATCCGCCGCACGCCCCAGAATGCTGGCCCCAAGAAAACTCTGGCAAAGCTCCGGAAAGAGCGTTACGATATCAATGCGCATGGCTCACTCCTCATCCCCGTTGACTGGCTGATCGAACATGCCGGGAATGGGACGCACATACACCTTCCGCGCCTCCAGATCCACCCGGTCCAGGAATTCCGGTACAGCAGGAAACAGCGCCGTGCTGCCGTCCTCCCGACGGACGGTATAGATGTCATGAGCAGCCGGGTGGTCAATTTCGGTGACAGTCCCGTACACGATGTCGGTATCCGCATCCACGACCGCACACCCCAACAAGTCATCAATGAAATAGCGGCCTTTTGGCAGTCTGGCATCCTGTTTGGCAAAGTAGTAGGTATGCCCCACCCGTGCACGGGCCGCATCCATGGTATCCACACCGCCCAGACGCACCAGCAGCATGTTGCCCTGGGCACGCACCCCCAGCAGCGGGGTTTCGCCCGCGCCCTGGGCTGAAGTGTACACCCGCTTGATGCGGGCCAGGAAGGCAGCACCGTCACACAAGGGCTGGGCTTTCATTTCACCACGCACACCATGGGTGGTGACAACCTTGAAAGCCGGGAGAAAATCAGACATGAGTAAACCTCCAAAAAGACAATCAGTAAAAAAGCACTTTGCCCGGGGGCAAAGTGCTTGCGGAAAGCAATGGAGTGTCAGTCGATCTCCACCACAACTTTTTCGCCCTGGCGGACGGCAGCGGCACGCATGACCACGCGAATCGCCTTGGCGATGCGGCCCTGTTTGCCGATCACACGGCCCATATCGTTTTCGGCCACGCTCAGGTGGTAGACGACGGTGCCGTCCTCACGCGCAGGGTCAACCGTGACCCGCACCGCGTCCTTGTCTTCCACAAGACCGCGGGCAACGGCAATCAGCAGTTCCTGCATCTGGGGTCCCTCCCTTACGCTTAGACAGGTTACAGGATCTCGGCCTTCTTCAGCAGAACGCGAACGGTGTCGGTCGGCTGAGCGCCGTTGGCCAGCCACTGCTTGGCCTTCTCGGCGTCGATCTTGACCACAGAGGGCTCGGTGGTGGGATCATAGTAGCCGATCTCCTCAATGAAGCGGCCGTCACGAGCGAAACGGCTGTCAGCGACAACAACGCGATAGAAGGGGTTCTTCTTGGCGCCCAGGCGGCGCAGACGAATCTTGACCATGATGTGTTTCCTCCAAAAAAGTCATTATTGATTTGACGGCCCGGACGGGGCCTGTTTTATATATCCACCCCGTATCCGGGAGAGATAACCTTGTGTTTACCGCAGGCCTTTAAGACCGCCCAGCCCACCCAGGCTGCGCATAAAGCCCTTGGGATTCCGCTTGGCCTTTTTCATCAGCTTTTGCATCATCTCAAACTGACGAAGCAGCTTGTTGACCTCTTCCACCGTACGGCCGCTGCCCGCCGCAATGCGGCGTTTGCGCTTGGGGTTGATGATGGAAGGATGCTCCCGCTCTGCCGGCGTCATGGAATAGATGATGGCTTCGATATGGGCCATGGCCTTATCATCAATCTGATCGAGATCGATCTGGTTGCCGCCGGGCAACATTCCCAGCAGTGCGGCCGCACCGCCCATCTTTTTGATCTGGGAGAACTGGGCCAGCATATCGTTCAGATCGAATTTATTTTCCATCATGCGCCGGGCTGCCTGTTCGGCAGCCTTATCGTCCTGTACGGACTGCGCACGCTCGATAAGCGAAAGGACATCGCCCATGCCCAGGATGCGGCTGGACATACGGGCGGGATAGAAGGGTTCAAGAGCGTCCAGCTTTTCGCCGGTGCCCTGGAAGTAGATAGGTTTACCGGTAACAGCCAGAACCGACAAGGCTGCACCGCCGCGGGTGTCACCGTCGGTCTTGGTCAGGATAACACCGCTGATGCCCACCTTTTCATTGAAGGTCTTGGCCACATTGACGGCTTCCTGACCGGCCATGGCATCCACGACCAGCAGGGTCTCGTCCACTTCCACCGCTTCTTTGATGCGCACCAGCTCGCCCATGAGCGCATCGTCGATCTGCAGGCGGCCGGCGGTATCCAGAATCACGATGTCATTTCCGTGGTCGCGGGCATACGCCATGGCCTTGGCGGCGATGATCTCGGGCTTTTCAGTGCCCATCTCAAACACCGGCACCCCGGCCTGCTGGCCGACGATACGCAGCTGATCAATGGCGGCGGGACGATAAATATCGCAGGCCACCAGCAGCGGCCGACGGCCCTGGCCGCGGTAATACTTGCCCAGCTTGGCAGCATGGGTGGTTTTACCGTTGCCTTGCAGGCCGCACATCATGATGACGGTCTGTCCCTTGTTTTTGATGTGCAGGGTCTGGGGTTCGTCACCGCCCATCAGCCGGGTCAGTTCCTCGTTGACGATCTTGACCACCTGCTGGGCGGGGGTCAGGCTTTCCATGACCTCCTGCCCCATGGCACGTTCGGAAACCTGCGCACAGAAATCTTTGGCAACCTTGTAGTTGACGTCAGCTTCCAGCAGCGCCATGCGTACTTCCCGCATGGCCGCCTTGATGTCTGCTTCATTCAGTTTGCCCTTGCCGCGCAGTTTTTTGAACACGCCCGAAAGGCGTTCGCTCAATGATTCAAATGCCACGGTGTGTTCCCTCCCTGTGGTCAGGTATTCAGACGTTTGAGAATAGCCAGGATCTCGTCCGTATCCCGGGTGATCTGCGGCACCGGCGTAAACAGGCCGGTGTTGCAGCAGCGGATTTCCATGACAAGCTGTTCCAGGCGGGCGAGATCGGCACGCTGGGCCGCGTCCTTTTCAGCATAGCCCAGGTTCTGCTCCATCTCGGTCAGCGTCGCTTCGCCATGTTTGATGGCATCCCGCACGCCCTGACGGGTGATGCCGTAATTTTCGGCAATCTCTGCCAGGGACAGGTCCTGATCATAATATTCGGTCAGGATGGCGCGCTGTTTTTCGGTCAGGACAGGGCCGTAATAATCCAGCAGCACCGAAAACGTCAGGTTTTTCTGGCTTTTGGGGGCCACGGCGGCGCCTCCTTCCCTTCGACAATGTAAAGTATTTTTCTTTACAGCAGATGAATTATAACACTCCGGGTCATTCCTGTCAAGCAAAATTCTGTGTCTGACGTAATTTTTTCCCCGGCACCAAACCTAAAGATCCTCCATTCCGGGATTTTCTATCCCGAAAAAGGTGCAAAGCCTGCCGTTTTATGATATAATAATGAAGTATCTGACAAAAAGCATCCAATTTTCCCGAAAGGACGGTGGAAGGCCATGGCCATCCTGCAAAGCTATTATCAGGATGTATATAAATGTCCGGTGGTTCGCCTGTCCAGATATTCGGGGCGCCACGGTCTGCCCAGCGCCATTCTGGCATACCTGGATTTCGGCGGAGCGACCGGGACCTGCAAGGACGGCGTTGCAGAAACGATGCTAGCCTTTGCCACTGAACGCGGTACACTGAAGCCCGGTATGCCGGTGGTGGAAGCCAGTTCCGGCAGTTTTGGGGCTGCGCTGGCCGTGTCCTGCGCCACCACAGGACATCCCTGCATCCTGGTAGTGCCCAGCAGCCTGCCGCTCTCCCGCCGCCAGCATCTGCAAAATCTGGGGGCGCGAATTGTGGTGTGCAGCGGCGGCGGGCGCAAAGCCCTGGAACGGGTAGCGGCCGACACCGCCAAGCGATACAACGGATACTACACCAACTATTTTGCCAACGATGACAACCCGGAATACCACCGCCGTGTGACAGGCCCCCAGATCCTGAAGGCCTGCAACGACTCCATCGATGCCGTGGTGATTGGTGTGGGCAGCGGCGGCACCATCACCGGTGTGGCCGAATACCTGAAAGCCTGGAACAGCATGATCCGCATTGTGGCGGTGGAACCCAGCGAATGTGCCGCCATTTCAGGCGGGTACATCGGGCATCACGGTATTTCCGGCATCGGGCCCGGATTTATACCGGAAAACTACAACCCCTATGTGGTTGATACGGTACTGACCGTGAGCACCGCTGATGCAGAACGCGCCGCCCGGGAGGTTTTGTTCTTTGATGGCGTGCCGGCCTGCACCAGCGCCGGGGCCACTCTGGCAGCTGCCGTACAGCTCATCGGCACCGGGAAGTCCACCCGGCCGCTTTGTGTTTTTGCGGGACGTCATACATATGGATGACCAAAAGCTGTAAGGCACTTTTGCTTTACAGGGCCATCTGGCAGCCCCCGCTCTTCCCCTCTCCTCGATATCTTTCAGCAGCCCTCGGGTCTTTTGGCCCGGGGGCTGTCTGCTTTTCACGTCCGGAATAGCATACAGCCTCTTTTTCCGGCATAGGGTTTGGCAAAACGATCCTATGCAAGGGAGGTTTGTGTATGAAAGGCGACCCCGAAGAGCGTGCGGTGGAGGTGGGGCGGTATCTGGTGCGCAGCGGTGCAACAGTGCGGGCGGCAGCACGGGTATTTGGCGTAAGCAAAAGCACCGTCTGGAAAGATCAGACACGGCTGCGGCGCCTGAATCCCGGTCTGTGGGCAGAGGTGCGAAAGGTACTGCAAAAAAACAAAGCCGAGCGCCATCTGCGCGGCGGTGAAGCCACCCGCTGCAAGTATCTGCAGGATGCGCGATGCCGCCATCCGCCCGACTTCACAAAAGTTTGACAGTCGCTTTACAGGGGGTTGCGCGGCTGTACCCTGGACAGTATAATAAAAGCAAGATGTGCATCCGTGCCGGACTGTTTGCCGGTACAAGAAAGGTTGTGTGGAACGATGAAACGCACCGATTATATCAGCTGGGACGAATATTTCATGGGCATTGCCCTGCTGTCCGCCATGCGAAGCAAGGACAGTAACAGTCAGGTGGGGGCGTGCATCGTCAGTCCCGAAAACAAGATTTTGTCTCTGGGGTACAACGGCATGCCCACTGGGTGCAACGATGACGACATGCCCTGGGAACGGGAAGGTCCGGCATTGGAGACCAAATACATGTATGTCTGTCATGCCGAACTCAATGCCATTCTGAACTCCGCCCACAGCGATCTGCGGGGAGCCCGGGTATATGTGACCTTGTTCCCCTGCAACGAATGCGCCAAGAGCATCATTCAGAGCGGAATCAAGGAGATTGTATATCTTTCGGACAAATACCATGATGCCGATATGAGCATCGCCAGCCGCCGCCTTCTGCGCATGGCGGGGGTCAGCTTCCGGGCCTACCAGCCCACAGGACGCCAGATCACCTTTACAGTCTGACAAAGGGGACGTTCAGGAATGAAAACTACCATCATCGGCATTGCCGGGGGCACCGGCAGCGGCAAAAGCACCCTGACGGCACGGCTGCGGGAACACTTTGGCGAACATGAAGTGAGTGTCATCAACCACGACAGCTACTACAAACGTCACGATGAACTGCCCTATGAAGAGCGCTGCAAGCTCAATTACGATCACCCTGATTCCTTTGACACCGACTTGCTGGTCGAGCACCTGCGCGCCCTGCGGCGCGGTGAAACGGTCCAGGTGCCGGTGTATAACTACTCCATTCATAACCGCAGCGATAAAACGGTGACGGTCTCCCCCGCGCCGGTCATTATTGTGGAGGGGATCCTGATCTTTGATTCTGCCGAACTGTGCAGCATGATGGATCTGAAGGTCTTTGTGGACACAGATGCGGATGTTCGCATTCTGCGGCGCATCGTCCGCGATGTGAAATCCCGGGGACGCACCCTGGACAGCGTAGTGAAGCAGTATCTGACCACCGTCAAACCCATGCATGAACAGTTTGTCGAGCCAAGCAAGCGAAAAGCCGACCTGATTGTGCCGGAAGGCGGACGCAACGAAGTGGCCCTGGATATGTTGATCAAATGGGTCGATAATCATTTACAGACCAACTGAACAAAAAGCCCGATGCCTCTCAGGAGACACCGGGCTTTCCTTATTATATAGCGGACAGTATAAACCGCTCAGGCGCTTTCCTGGGCATAGACCAGCTGTCCCAGTTCCTGCATAGCGGCCACCACAGCCGGCGGAAAATCCACGTTCTGGTCGCCCTGGTCGGTCATGCAGCAAAGAATGTAAGGGTGTTCCGCATACACAATGGCAAAGTCATGGAAGGCATAATCCCAGCTGCCATACTTTTTGGCAGCTTCCACCCCTTCCGGTATGTACAGCGCCGTGTGTTCTGCATCCAGGAAGCAGTCCATCAGCTGCAGCGAGGTGCTGGTTTCCGTTCCGAAATACTGATAAAGTGCCTGCATCAGCAGACCGGCATCGGATACATTCATAATGCCCTGGATGCCGTCCTCCTCGGTCATGGAACAGGTATATGGAGCATGAAACCCAAGATCGGCCAGGAAATCACAGAATCCGCTCCCTTCATTTGCCGGCCATGTTGCCACCAGCATGTCCATGGCGTTGTTATCACTGACTGTGATCATCGCATACATGACATCCCAGGCCGGGATCATGGAAACGCCGTCATAGGCATTCAGTTTGGTGCCGGCCAGTGTGCCGAAGGAGAAGGTATTCCGCACATCCCCCTCCATATCCAGCACGCCTTGCTCCGCCTGCTCACACAGCCACAGTGCATACGCCGCTTTCAGCGTGCTGGCCGGGTAATATTCTGTTTCCGTATTATATGTATACACGGCTTCGGTTTCCAGGTCCTTCGCATACACAGAAAAGCCGCTTGGCTGCTGTGCGCAGAAAGCATCCAGCGTTTCCACATCCCACCCCGCAAAGGGTGTGGCCGTTACAGCCGGTGTTGCCACGGCTTCCGGCTCATCCTCCGGCTCACTGACCGGCGTGGGCAGACTTTCCGAAAGTTGTGTACTGGCCGTCTGCATTGTATCCGTTTCTTTTCCTGGCTGCAGCAGAGGAATCAGTTCCCGTGCGGTAAAAGCCAGCACCACTGCAGCCGCCGCCAGCCCCAAAAGCGCCAGACCGGACCGCGGCTTTTTGGTTTTTGTTGACATCATCATCCACATCCTTCACCCATCTATTGTATCCCACACGGTTCCATATAGCAATAATACCTTTCGATTGTATCGGTTTTGTTTGCAAAATGTGTGAAAATGGTGCAACCGACAAAAAAATCTCCTGCCGGGAATCCCGACAGGAGATCTGCCTCAGTTTATGGGAAGATTACCAGAGATTGACGACCTCGTTGTACAGACCCTCATAGCTCTTGGCAGAGTTGGACCAGCTGAAGTCGCACTCCATGGCACGGCGGACCAGAATCGGCCAGCCATCCTTCTGCCAGTATCCTTCCTTGGCACGCCAGCAAGCTTCATACAGCTCATGGGCATTGTAGTTGGCAAAGGTAAAGCCATTTCCGTACCCGTCACCGGAGTCGTGAATGGAATCCCGCAGACCGCCGGTCTCGCGCACCACCGGAATGGTGCCATAGCGGCAGGAGACCATCTGGGCCAGACCGCAGGGTTCGGAGCGGGACGGCATCAGGAAGATATCGGCACCGGAATAGATCCGCTGGGCCAGCTTGGCATTGAAGCCGATGTACACACCCACGCGGCCCGGATGACGGGCGCACAGTTCATTGAAGAAGTTTTCGTACTGCGCTTCACCGGAACCGAGGATGACCAGCTCAATTCCCTGCTGCAGCAGGCCTTCGGCGATGGAGCGGACCAGATCCACACCCTTATGGCCTACCAAACGGGTGACCATGGCCATGACCGGACTGCCGTCCTTGTTCAGGTTCATCTCATCCTGCAAAGCTGCCTTGCAGGCCACCTTGCCTTCCTGGAAGGTATCGACATCATAGTTTTTGACGATATCGGGGTCGGTGGCCGGGTTAAACACGTCCACATCAATGCCGTTGAGGATACCGCACAGCTTGTACTGTTTCTGACGCAGCAGACCATCCAGGCCATGGCTGAACCAGGGATCCAGAATTTCCTGGGCGTAGGTGGGGCTGACGGTGGTGACCTTATCGGCGGTCTCGATGGCGCCCTTCATGAAGTTGGCGCAGCCGTCGTACTCGACCACATGGGCATCCCGATTGCCGATACCGCAGGTATCTTCCAGAATATCCAGACCATACTTGCCCTGATAGGCAATGTTGTGGATGGTAAACACCGTCTTGATCCGGTTGAACTTGTCCAGATGACGATAATACAGGTTCAGGTATACCGGCGTCAGCGCGGTCTGCCAGTCGTTGCAGTTGATGATATCGGGCTCGAAATCCGTATAGAACAGCATTTCCAGAATGGCGCGGGCAAAGAAGGCAAAGCGCTCGCCATCATCATAGAAGCCATACAATCCGCTGCGCTTGAAGTAATATTCGTTGTCGATGAAGTAAAAGGTAACGCCGTCATGCTCGGCCTTGAACAGGCCGCAATACTGGCTGCGCCACCCCACCGGCACACTGAAATTGGTGACATAAGTCAGGGTGTCCTTGAACTTCAGGTCATTGTACAGCGGCATCACCACACGACAGTCGATACCGTCCTGGACAAGAGCTTTAGGCAGGGCACCAGCCACGTCGGCCAGACCGCCGGACTTGGCATATGGGGCTGCTTCGCTGGCTGCATACAAAATTCTCATGGTTGGGTAGCCTCCTTGCGGATCTATCACGCGCAATGCGCGGAGAAGTAAAAGAAAGGGCGGGAGACTCCCCCGCCCTCTCAATCAGGCGCGGCCGCCGGGGAGATGTGGCGGCCCGCCTTTTTGAGCGATCAAACCGTGTGGTTCTTGGCAACGAACACCGGGAACGAATCGGTGCCGCACAGCTGCTTGCCGGTGGTGATATGAACGTTCTTATCAGTCACGACATATTCAACGGAGCAGTTTTCTTCCACAATGGTATCCTGCATGAGCACGCTGTTCTTGACCACGGCGCCCTTCTTGACAACGCAGCCGCGGAACAGCACACTGTTCTCGACCTCACCCTCGATGACGCAGCCGTCAGCCAGCAGGCTGTTCTTGACCTTGCTGCCGCTGATGTAACGGGTGGGGTTATCATCACGAATCTTGGTGTAGATGGGGTTGGCGGGGTCAAACAGCTGATCGACGTTACCCGGCTGCAGCAGGCGCATATTCTCGTCGAAATAGCTCTTCATATCCGCCAGACGGGCCGCATAGCCGGTAAATTCATAAGCCTGGACGTTCAGCAGGCTGAGGTTGCGGGCCAGGATATCCCGTTCAAAGTAGACCAGACCGCGGACAGCAGCGTCACGGACCAGCTGGATCAGGCTTTCACGCTCGATGACATACAGGTTCATGGACAGATTCTGCATGCCGGGACGATAATCGTTGGACAGCAGTTCGGTCACACGGCCGTTGGCATCCATCCGGATGGTGTAGTTGTCATTGCGGGCACCATCGGGAATTTCCGCACGGTTATAGACCATGGTCACGTCGGCGCCGCTGTTGATATGCGCTTCCAGCAGCTTGTTGAAGTTGAAGTTCATGGCGATGTGGGAGTCAGAGAGAATGACATAGCGCTCTTTCTGCGCAGTCAGCCAGGTCAGCACGCTGGCCAGTGCATCCACGCGGCCGGAGTACAGCTTGACGCTGCGCTCTGCAAAAGGCGGGATAATGTTCAGACCACCGCGCTTGCGGGTCAGGTCCCATTCACGGCCGGCTCCCAGATGGTCCATCAGGGAGTGGTAGTTCTTGCGGACGATGATCGACACATTGTCCACGCCGGAGTTGGCCATGTTGGACAGAGTGAAGTCGATCATACGGTAACGGCCCGCAAACGGGATGGAGGCCATTGTGCGCTCCGCCACCAGTTCGGGGACAAGGTTATCATAAGAGTTGGCGAAAATAACGCCCAGAGCATTTGCGTTGCTGCTTACCATTGTTCCTCACCATCCTTTACATCATTGGAGACCATTGCCTTGGGGCCCACCGTTGCGCCCTTGCCGATCTTGACGCCGGCGCCCAGAGTTGCCACATCGCCGGGTTCGGCAATGTTCAGGCCGCCTTCGGGCATCTTGCCGACGGTTGCACCTTCTTCGATGGTGCAGTTTTCGGCGACGATGCAGTGTGCCACGGTAGCGCCGGCCTTGATGACCGTACCGCCCATGACAACAGCGGCTTCGACCGTTGCGCCCTTTTCGACCACAACGCCCGAGAAGAGGATGGAGTTCTTGACGGTGCCGTTGACCTTGCAGCCTTCGGTGACCATGGAGTTTTCAATGTCGGCATCCGTGCCGATCTGCTGGCAGGGACGGCCGGAGTTGCGGGAGTAAATCTTCCAGTTTTCATCAAACAGGTTGATGCCGGAATGAGAGGGATCCAGCACTTCCATGTTGGCCTGCCACAGGGAGGAAATGGTGCCCACATCCTTCCAGTAGCCGCTGAAGCGGTACGCATACATGCGGCGGCCGTCCTTGAGCAGCGCGGGAATGACGTTCTTGCCGAAGTCATTTTCGGAGTTGGGATCCGCTTCGTCGGCGATCAGGTAGGCCTTGAGCACATCCCAGTTGAAGATGTAGATACCCATGGAAGCCAGATTGGACTTGGGATCCTTCGGCTTTTCCTGGAACTCATTGATACGGTCATCGTTGTCGGTGACCATCAGGCCGAAGCGGGAAGCCTCACTCCATGGCACTTCCATGACGGCAACGCTGAACTCGGCGTTCTTTTCCTTGTGGAAGCGCAGGAAATCGCTGTAGTCCTGCTTGCAGATCTGGTCGCCCGACAGGATAATGACATACTGCGGATCATACCGATCGATGAAGGAAATATTCTGATAAATGGCGTTGGCAGTGCCCTTGTACCAGTCAGAGCCGCTGGCCTGCTGATACGGAGGCAGAACATGTACGCCGCCATGCAGGCGGTCCAGGTCCCAAGGCTGACCGTTGCCGATGTATTCGTTCAGAACCAGCGGCTGATACTGCGTCAGGATGCCAACCGTGTCAATGTCGGAGTTGACACAGTTGGAAAGCGGGAAGTCGATAATGCGGTACTTTCCGCCAAAGGGTACCGCCGGCTTGGCCAGCTTCTGGGTCAGCGCATACAGGCGTGAGCCTTGTCCGCCGGCCAGGATCATTGCGATCATTTCTTTTGCCATAATGTTTCTCCCCTTAAATATGGTATTTGCAGTGGATCAAATATTTCCTTCCATCTTTTCAGACGGTTTGGACTTGGTTTTGCGCGTACGGGTCGATGCAGTGGTCTTGCGCGCAGTGGGCTTTGCCGGCTTTTCCGCTTTGACAGACTTTTCTGCCTTGGCAGCCTTTACCGGTTCTTCCTCCGCTTTCTTGGTGGGCTTTTTGCGGGGCGCGGGCACGCTGAAATACATCGTGGACAGCGGCGGCAGCGTCAGGGTAATATGCTGCTCAAAGCCGTGCATAGCGCCCTTCTTGCTGCGGACCGTACCGTTGGTAACGCCCGAACCGCCGTACTTGACATCGTCGGAGTTCAGAACTTCCTTATAGCTGCCGGCGTTGGGCACGCCCATGGAGTAGCCTTCCCGCAGGACAGGGTTGAAGTTGCAGACGATGAGGACCATCTTGCCCTTGGCGTCCCGACGCAGGAACGCAATGACACTCTGCTGGTTATCGTCCGGCACGATCCACTGGAAGCCTTCCCAGCTGTAATCCACCTGCCACATAGCCGGCGTTTCCAGATAGAACTTGTTCAGATCACGTACATAACTCTGCAGCTGGTGATGCTTATCGTACCCGAGCAGCATCCAGTCCAGCGGTTTATTTTCGTCCCACTCGATGAACTGGCCGAACTCCTGCCCCATGAACAGCAGTTTCTTGCCCGGGTGCGCGGCCATGTAGCCATAGAAGGTACGCAGATTGGCAAACTTCTGTTCGTAATCACCGGGCATCTTGTTGATCAGGCTGCACTTGCCATGCACGACCTCATCGTGGCTGATGGGCAGCACAAAGTTTTCACTGAACGCATAGAAGAAGCTGAAGGTGACCTTGCCGTGATTGCCGGCACGGAACAGCGGGTCCGTCTTCATGTAGCTGAGCATGTCATTCATCCAGCCCATATTCCACTTGAAGTTGAATCCCAGGCCGCCGTCCGCGGCAGGCTTGGTAACCAGAGGCCATGCGGTGGATTCTTCAGCGATCATCATCTTGTGGGGATAGCGTCCCAGAACGGTGCTGTTGCACTTCTGCAGGAAGGCAATGGCTTCCAGGTTTTCCTTACCGCCGTTGACGTTCTGTTCCCACTCGCCGTCCCGACGGTTGTAATCCAGATACAGCATGCTGGCCACTGCATCCACGCGCAGGCCGTCCACATGGTACTGCTCGATCCAGAACAGCGCGCTGGAGATCAGGAAGCTCTGCACCTCCGGCATGCCATAGTTGAACACCATGGTGCCCCATTCCTTATGCTCGCCGCGGCGGGGGTTGGGGTCCTCATAGCAGGGCGCACCGTCGAACATATACAGACCATAGGCGTCCTTGGGGAAATGGGCGGGCACCCAGTCCAGAATCACGCCGATGCCGGCATTGTGCATCTTGTCCACAAACGCCATGAAATCATGGGGCGTACCGTAGCGGCTGGTGGGTGCATAGTAACCTGTGACCTGATACCCCCAGCTGCCGTCGAAAGGATATTCGGTGATGGGCAGCAGTTCCACATGGGTATAGCCCATATCCTTTATGTACGGAATCAGCTCGTCCGCCAGTTCGGAGTAGTTGTACGGCACACCATCCGCCTTCATCTTCCAGCTGCCCGCATGCAGCTCATAGATGAGCATCGGCCCGTTGATCACATCACGTTTTTTCTGCTCTTCTTCCCAGGCGGTATCATCCCAGGCGAATCCGCTGAGTTCATAGACTTTGCTGCCGTTGGAGGGGCGGGTCTCGGCGTGGAACGCATACGGATCAGCCTTATAGACCAGTTCATCCGCCGGGGTGGTAACACAGTATTTGTACACGTCAAACTGCTTGATCCCCGGAATGAACAATTCCCAGATACCGTCATCCACCTTCTGCATCGGGTGGGCGGTGGGCATCCAGTCATTGAAGTTCCCCACTACCGAAACAGCCTTTGCATGCGGAGCCCACAGGCGGAACACACATCCCGCCTGACCGTCCTGCTCGCAAAGGTGTGCGCCGAAATAGCGGTAAGCCTCCATATTATTGCCCTGCTTGAACAGATAGATCGGCAGGTCGGAAGGTTTTGGCACCTTTTCTTGCTGTTTCAATTTGATCTCCCCTTACAAAACCATGCTTTGTGTGGTTCTGCTGCTGCAGATCCACTGATTTTTGTGGTTCTATTGATTCTATATTACCCGTTTCACACACGAATTTCAAGACTTTTCTGTAATAAACCGCTAAAATTTTATCAAGCCTGCCTGTCGATTTGTGCAAAATAGTCATTTATCATGTTGCTTGATGACATTATGCAACGAAAAAAGCGCCTGCAGCGCACTTTTTGTCAGAAAAGCACGCTGCAAGCGCTGTATTCATCACGAACCGAGAATATAGTAAGGATTGGTACCTTCGTATTTGTTCCGCCGGTCCCAGGCGGTGTGGGTCTGCAGGTATTCCGTCCAGGCTGCGTAACCGGCAGGGCCCATATGGATACCGTCGCTGGTCTGGTATTCGTCGATCTGGCTTCCGTCGGGATAGGTCAGGGCTTCCTGGATATTGACGAAATAGCACCCGCGGGTCAAAGCTATGTTGGCCAGCATATTGTTGATGGTCTGGATACGGGCGTTGTCCAGACCCGGCTTGGTCTGGACAACCGTTTCCTGCACGCCGGGAATGGCCTGGATATAAATGGCCACACCAGGCAGGTTCTGCTGCAGGATCTCGATCATCTTGTCATAATAAGCAACAAAGGAATCCTCGTTGCCCTGATTAACCAACGCATTGGTGCCGAACAGCACATACAGGAAATCCGGCTGAGAAGCCACCACGGCGTCCAGGGCCGCCTCGTCCACATTGCGGGCGTAGTCATGCACCACTGCATTGTTGACGATGATCTGGGGGCCTGCACTGCGGTATCCCCTGACCTGGGCATTGGTAAACCCGGTGGCGTAGATAGCCATGCCTTCGGTAATGCTGTCCCCCAGGAAGGTAGCGGTGTTGAAATGCTCCCTGGTCACACGACCGGACTGGGGCAGCGCCACCATTCTGGCATCGGTATTCAGATATTCAAAATCGATGGTCTGTTCCACCGGCTGGCTGGTATCCCAGGAAGCGTTGTCCACCGCCGGCAGAAGGCGCTGCGGCGCATAGGGCGAAGCACTTTCCGGACTGGCCGCCGTTTCCGTGGTGGCAGGGGCCGGAGACGCTGTTTCCGACACGGCCGTTTCCGGCGTGCTCCCCTGCGGCGGTGTATCATTCTGGCTGCGGAACCAGAAATATCCGGCAGCCGCGCACAACAGAGCCATAACAATCAAAAGCGCGATCACCGCCTTGCGGCGGCGGCGCTGGCTTTCCACTTTTCTGCGATAGTAATAATAATCTGCCATAATACAGAGATCTCCTGTGGTTGTGCACGCCTTCTGCATGCAGCATAACAAGTACATGAGGTATTATACCTCTTTTTCCATCACCAACGCAAGGGAAAAACCCGCCCTCCCCTACCTTTTACAATTTTGTGCGCTGAATCGAACGCTTGACGGTTTTGCCGTGCCCCCGTATAATAAAGAGAGAGAAACCAATACTTGGTATAGCGCGCCTGTGTTCTGCACCGGTGCCGGGAGGGTTTGCCATGGCATGGATGATTGTATCCGACACTTCTTGTGACATCCGGGAACTGACGCCGCTTTCTGCAGGAGTGCAGTTTGCACTGGTCCCGTTCAAAATCCGCATCGGGGAGCGGGAATATGTGGACCTGCCCACACTGAATGTGCCGCAGATGATCCAGGCGATGACCGACTACAACGGCGCCTCTTCTTCCGCTTGCCCCAGCCCCGAGGAATGGGCCGAGCGTTTTCTGCAGGCTGACCAGGTCATTGCCATGACCATCAGCAGCAATCTTTCAGGCAGCTACAACGCCGCTGTGGCTGCCCGGGAGATGGTGCTGGAAGAACACCCGGAAAAGAAGATCTTCATTCTGGACACACTGAGCTGCGCCGGCGCACTGGCTTCGGCGGCCGCTCTGGCCAACCGTATGATTGGAGAAGGCGCCGGGTTTGAGGAGATCTGTCAGGCCCTGACCGAGTTCAGCAAGGAAGGCCACATTCTGTTTGCTCTGGCCAGCTTTGACAATCTGGCCAAAAATGGCCGCGTTTCCAAGGTAGTCGGCTTTATCGCCGGACGACTGAACATGCGGGTGCTGGGCAAGCGCACCGCCGACGGCAAGATCGACTTTTTCTTCAAGACCCGCGGCGAACCCCGGGTACTGGCCCGCATTCTGGAGCAGATGGATCACGATGGCTTCGACGGTACCCGTCCGGTGCTCATCAGCCACTGCAGCAACGAGAACGCCGCCGCCCTGCTGACCCACGGCATCCGTGCCAAATGGCCGGAAGCCAATGTACAGGTAGTCCCCTGCGGCGGTCTTTGCAGCTTCTACGCGCAGGAGCAGGGCATTATCATTACCTACTGAGAAACCACCAGCACACCCCCGGAGAGGCTCTCTCCGGGGGTGTTTTTATACTGTGGCGGGCATTATTGCCCCAATTCGGCAAAAGCCTGTGCGCAGCGGTCCAGCCACAGTTTCTCATACTGTGGCTGCCCCACCACACGTTTCCTCAGGTCCCCCACCGTACAAACGCCCGCGTCCCTGCACCAGCCAATGGCCGTACGGTAGGCCTTCTGTCCTTCCGGGCCCACCACCATTTCATCCATATCATAACAGACCGGACAGGGCAGCCCCAACAGCAGCAAAGCCAAAGCCCGCGTGTGGCCATCGGTCAGGGTGAGAAAACCGTCACCGAAATCATGCACCGGAAGCGGGCGGCAAGCGTTCAG
>CALXHN010000019.1 GCA_944388105.1 uncultured Gemmiger sp.
CGTTTGTGCATGGCACGGCAGCTTTCTTCGTCTTCATCAAAGAACGGGCTCCCATGCTGGTATACCATGATACCGTCCTCATGCAAAGCCTTGTAGCAGCTGCCATAAAACTCTTTGGTGAACAGCCCTGCCGCATGGCCAAGCGGGTCGGTACAGTCGTTGATGATCAGATCGTACTCGTCGTCCCTACCGCGCAAAAACCGCAGCCCGTCCTCGTAATAAACCCGGACCCGGATGTCGTCCAGGCCACAGGAGTTATCCGGGAAAAACTTGCGGCAGACATCCACAAACATCTTGTCCGGTTCCACCACATCAATAACTTCGATCTCCTGATAGTGGGAAAGCTCCCGGGCCACGCCGCCGTCACCGCCGCCAATGACCAGCACCCGCTTCACGTCCGGGTGCACTGCCATAGGCACATGAACGATCATTTCATCGTAGGTGAACTCATCTTTTTCCGAGAAAATCACACTGCCGTCCGATGTGAGGAACCGCCCGAATTCCGGCGAGTCAAACACATCGATGCGCTGGAAGTCGCTGGTACCGCTGTACAGCTGGCGTTCCACCCGGATGCAGGTCTTGACGTTGGCTGTGTGCAGTTCACCGAACCAGTAGTCCATTTCCTGCAAGGTTATCCCTCCTTTAACACATTCAGTTCCGAAATATCCTCACTCTGAGGGCCCTGCATGGAGCAGCCCTTTTCCTTGGCAAACTCGATGTAATCAATAATTTCCTGGGTAATGACCTCGCCCGGGGCCAGAATGGGAATTCCCGGCGGATAGCACATAACAAACTCACTGCAGATACGTCCGGCAGTCTGACGCAAAGGCAGGCTCTCCTTCTCGGAGTAAAAAGCCTGCTGGGGGGTGGCTGCCACATTGGGCGTGATGTATTCCGCCGTGAACATATCACTCTTGGGCTTGGCATACAAGCGACGGATATCTGCCAGCGCCCCCACCAGACGTTCAATATCCTGAATGCGGTCACCGATGGAGATGTATGCCAGCATGTTGGAAAGGTCACCAAACTCCACCTGAATGTCATATTCATCCCGCAGCAGGTCGTAAACCTCAATGCCGGTCAGGCCGATGCCTCGGGTGTTGACCGCCAGTTTGGTCACATCAAAATCGTAGATGCTGCCGCCGTTGATAAGCTCTGACCCATAGGCGTAATAGCCGCCGATCTCGTTGATCTCCCGGCGGGCATATTCCGCCATATCCTCCACCTTGGCAAAGCTTTCGGCTCCGCGCATGGCCAGATTCCGGCGGCTGATATCCAGACTGGACATCAGCAGGTAGGAAGCGCTGGTCGTCTGGGTCAGGTTGATAATATTACCCACATACCCGGCATTGACCCCCGGCCCGCACAGCAGCATGGAACTTTGGGTCAGACTGCCACCGGATTTATGCATGGATACAGCAGCCATATCGGCTCCTGCCGCCATACCGCTGATGGGCAGTGCCGGCCCGAAATACAGATGGGTCCCATGCGCCTCATCCACCAGAGCCAGCATGCCATGCTCATGAGCCAGCTTGACCAGAGAGCGCAGGTCCGAGCAGATGCCATAATAAGTAGGGTTATTGATCAGAATAGCCTTGGCATCCGGGTTTGCCTCAATGGCTGTGCGCACGTCGCCTACTTCCATTCCCAAGGGAATGCCCAGCTGCTTGTCCACCTTCGGGTCAATGTACACCGGCACAGCGCCGCAGAGTACCAGGGCGTTGATGGCGCTTTTGTGCACATTGCGGGGCAGGATGATCTTGTCCCCAGGCTTGCAGGCGGTGAGAATCATGCTCTGCACACTGCTGGTGGTACCTCCCACCATCAGGAAGGCATGGGCAGCGCCGAAGGCATCGGCGGCCAGTTCTTCTGCCTCCTTGATGACAGAAACCGGATGGCACAGGTTATCCAGCGGTTTCATGGAGTTGACATCGATGCCGACGCAGCGCTCCCCCAGCAGTTCTACCAGTTCCGGATTTCCCCGGCCCCGTTTGTGCCCCGGCACATCAAAGGGTACCACCCGCTGACGGCGAAATTTTTCCAGCGCCTCATAAATAGGTGCTTTTTTTTGACGTTTCCGGTCCAAGACCATCCCTCTTTCCTGTTCTTCTTTGCGGCCGGCAAACAAAAAGGCAGTGTGCCGGTCTGGGCACACTGCCTGTGAAAAACAACGCAAACTCATGACTGCCCCATAGACAGGGAACAGGCATAGGAATGTTGTCTGATCCGTACTTAGAGTTTTCCAGCAAATAGGTCTGGCTGCTCTGCTACTCTTATTGACGTTTCACAAGTGGTGTGCATCCGCACGGGGTTATTCAAAGTGACCAACTTATAAAATTTCCGGGCATACGGCCCGTTCAATAATGTTGTGATGCCTTTACATCACACGCGGCAGCGGCCAGCCCTGTCCGATGAGCTTTAGACGCGATGGTATGCGTCCGGCCAAATCCATTTGCATGGTGGTAGCAAAGTACCACTCACACTGCCATTATTTTATCATGGATTTTTTGCTTGTCAAGCAATTGACATTTATTTTGTCTGACCGGTTTTTCCGAACAGATATTTCCGTGCCACCCAGGATGCTGCACGGTACGGCCAGGGGCGCAGTTCCTTGTCCGCCTGTTTGAGAAGACTGCGGATCGGCAGATGCTGGGGGCAGTGCTGCTCACAGGCTCCGCACTCCACGCACTGGGTAGCAAACGCCGGTTCCCGACGCAGGGAAACCACCTGCCAGTATTCCCGTCGCCCGGTCCAGGCGTTTTCGGTATACATGGAATTATAGCAGCGGAAGGTGCCCGGTATGTCCACTCCCTTGGGGCATGGCATGCAATAGCCGCAGCCGGTGCAGGGGGCCTTGACCTTTGCCTCAATGTCTGCCTTGACAGCCCGCAGCACTTCTGCTTCATGGTCGGTAAAAGCGCCGGCCTTTACCTCGGAAGCAATGCGGCAATTTTCGTCCAGCATTTCCAGGCTGTTCATGCCGGAAAGAACGCAGGTCACCTCCGGCTGAACCCAAAGCCAGCGCAGGGCCCATTCAGCCGCAGACCAGCCATTTTTATCGTTAGCGAACCGGCTGCGAGCCTTTTCCGGAAGCAGATTCACCAGCTTGCCGCCACGGAGCGGCTCCATGATAATGACAGGCAATCCCCTGGCAGCCGCTGCCTGCAAACCTGCCCGACCAGCCTGACTGTTTTCATCCAGATAGTTGTACTGGATCTGGCAGAAATCCCAGTCATACACATCCAGCAGCTTCACGAACATGGCCGTGTTGCCATGAAAAGAAAAGCCTACCTGTCCGATCTGCCCCAGGCGCCGCTTTTCACCCAGCCATTCCTTGACTCCGGCTTTTTCCAGCTTGTTCCAGCTTTCCACGTCAGTGAGCATGTGCATCAGGTAATAGTCGATGTGATCGGTTTTGAGGCGGCGAAGCTGTTCGGAAAAATAGCGTTCCAGGTCCGCTCCGCTGCGGACCAGATACTGGGGCAGCTTGCTGGCTATGCGGATTTTGTCCCGGCAATGGTTGCGGGCCAGGATTTCTCCCAAAGCCGCTTCACTGCCCGGATAGATATAGGCAGTGTCAAAATAGTTGACACCTTGTTCAATGGCATGGAGAATCTCTTTTTCGGCCTTGTCCAGGTCGATAGAAGTTCCCTTTTTGGTAAAACGCATGCAGCCATAGCCCAGAATAGAAACGGGATGTCCGGCCTTGTCCTTTCGATATTGCATAACGGCTCAAGTACTCCTGTATAACATAGCTTGTTTTGTCACTGCGCCAATTTCTGCAGCAGGTCAGAAAGAAGTTTGAAATCAATGGGTTTGGAAATATGCGCATTCATACCGGCTTCGGTGGTCTTGGCAATGTCTTCGGCAAATGCGTTGGCCGTTACCGCAATAATGGGCACTTTGGCGGCATCCGCGCGCTGCATGGCACGGATTTTCCGGCAGGCAGTGCATCCGTCCATTTCCGGCATCTGCATGTCCATCAGGATGGCATCCACGCTTCCCTCTTTTTCCTGCGAGAAGCGCTCCACGGCCTCCCGGCCGTTCCAGGCCTGCAGCACATCCACTCCCATCATGGAAAGGAATTCAGTGGTAATTTCCATGTTCAGCTCATTATCCTCGGCCACGATCATACGTTTGCCTTCCATGGTAAACGGTTCCACCTCATCCAGGGACGGCTGTTCCGGCACAGGTTCCTCCACGATCTGCAGCGGCAGAGAAGCCACAAAGCGAGACCCTTCTCCCAGCTTGCTCTGCACCGTGATTTCTCCGCTCATCTGCTGTACAAGCCCCTTTACGATAGGCATACCCAGTCCTGTTCCGGTAGCTTTGGTAGGCGCAAATACGGTCTCCCGTGCAAAGGGCTCGAAAATGTGTTCCAAAAAGCTTTCCGACATTCCCACCCCGGTATCTTCTACAATGATCTGGTACTGTCCTCGGCTTTCCCGTCGGGCAGCCTGACGCAGTTCCAGTCGGACACGGTCTCCTGGGCGGCTATATTTGAATGCATTGGAAAGAAGATTATTCAGTATCTGGTTCAGACGGAACGCGTCAGCATTTACCATACGGTCCTGCACATCCACCAGCACCTCATAGCGGCGGTCCTCCTGCTGCGCCTGCTCCCGGAAAAGCCCTGCTGTCTCGTTGACGCACTGCACCAGATCCATAGGCTGGCAATTCAGGGTACTCTGGCCGCCCTGTTCCAGTCGGGCCATATCCAGAATATCATTGACAAGAGCTGTCAGCTGACGGCTGGACGTGTCAATCTTGTCCAGATATTCCTGCACCTTTGCCGGATCCTGGGCATGCTGCCTTGCCAGTTTGGTCATGCCGGAAATCGCATTCAGGGGTGTGCGCATGTCATGAGACATGTTGGAGAAAAACATTGTCTTTTTGCTGGCGGCTCGCTTGGCATTTTCCAGAGCCTGTTCCAGCAATTCGTGCTGACGCAGTTCTTTTTTCTTCTTCACGTCAATCTCACGGAAGCACATGATGACTTCGTTCAGACCAAGTCCCTTGTTATACACGATCTTGATCGAAACCCACTTGCGGCCTTGCAAAAAGCGGCGCTGATAGTCTCCCCCATACTCATAGATATGAGAGTGAATCAGTTTTCGGATATTTTCCAGTGTAAAGTTTTTCTTGAACTCCTCATAGGTGTTGTCTTCTACCACAAGAGACAGTGTGTGCAGCAAATGTTCGTATTTGCCGCTTTGCCCCAATGGATCTGCCAGATCGGGGGCGGATTTGATGGTTGCATAAGTCCCCGTCTCAAAATTGATGCGGTAGATGGCGTAATAGGTATCACCCAATATCTGCAATGTATCGGAGATATATTTCACCTTCCGCTTTTCAGCGTATTCCCGCAGAATGGAAACGATGACTGCCACCAGAAAAATCAGAAAGATGCCGGACAGCAGATACATGGAAGTGCTGTTATTTGTACCATACAAAATCTGCCGCAAGGAAAAGGTCACGATGGAAGTCCAGCCGTTGCTCATCTCATAATAGTAGATTCTCTGCTGTTCACCGTCCAGCCCGCGAATAGAGGCAGTGTGGCTTTCAAACGACCTATCACGCACACCTTCCAACAGTTTCTGGGCATACTGCTGCACGGCCTCATCTTCCAGACTGTACCCGCCGGTAAGATAAATCAGGGTCCCGCTATTATCAAACAGATAGTAGGCGCTCCCCTCCGGCAATTCTATTTTGTTCTTCAGGGTGTGAAAATTATCCATCAGGATATCAAAGGCAAGAACGTTTCCCTCACCGTGCAGTTTCACCGACAAGGTCACCAGCCGTTTGCCGGTGATTGCATCCACATATACATCCGTAAAAACGATTTTGCCATCGGCGGCCAGTGCGTTTGTGTACCATTCCTTTTGGGTATAGTCGTAATCTTCGTTGCCCTCCCAGGGATTGGCAGCCACAATTTTACCATCCACAACAGCATATGGGTCGATGATGTCCGCACCAAGTACCTGGGATATGTATTGTGTATATTCGGCCAATCCCTGCTGCATGGATTGTGCCGGATCATCATTATCAATGGATGTATCCGTATACAGCGAACACATAGTCAGGAACATTTCATAGATGGAGATCCGTGTCTCTTCTTCGCTGGAATAACTTTGTGCCAGGTTGTTGCCCATTTCATTGGCATTATACAGAAGCTTATCCCGCACCAGATAGATTCCCAGTGACATAACTGCAAAAAATGCCACAATCAAGGCAATATTCAGCCACAGGGTTCTGTCATGATTCTTGATTCCCTGCATTTCCATTTTATATCCTTCTCCCCGTACGGATACATTGATTGACCTGCAATCTTGTCAGTGTCTCTTTCAGCAATTCCAGACAATCCTGACCGGACGCTTTTCCTCCGGAACGGAGCAGGCAGAAAGAGAGCGGTAGGCATGTTCCAGTTCCGCAGCTGCCATCTCTTCGTATTCTTCTCCGCTGCGATCCAGTCCGCCGCTTGCATAGGCCACCGCAGCTGCTCCGTAGAACAGAAATCCCAATGCGTTGGACGGGGTCTGCATAGTGGCGCAAGCCACTGCAACCGCCCGTGCCGCGGCTTGCTCGGCGGCACCGGTACAGCATCGTGCCATATCAGCGGCCAACCGTATATGACTCTTGCAGTGTGACACAGGCTGTTTCTGTTCCACAGCGTCCTGGCATTGGGAAACAATCTCCCACAGTCCTGGACAGGTCTCCTGGCAAATCGGAAGGTACCGTTCCCGCGCATATCCGATAGCCCATCTGGCCAGCGTGGTCTTACTTTGTGTTTCTATGAGCCGCATAAGACTGCGGCATGTCTCAGATTGAATGTCTCCCAGGGTCTTTCGCAACTTCGGCATGGCGGATTTCCACCTTTCTGCATCTGCATACTTACGGTTCTTATTGTATAGGAGGCTATTCCAGGATGCAAGCAAATTTATCGTACAAAGCCAGAAACGCCCCTTGCCGTGCATACAATTTGTCCGGTCCCAAAAGCGATCTGTCATCTTACAAGAATTCCCCGGACTGCTTTGCCAGCCATCCGGGGAATTTGTATACCATGGTTACGATTCAGCCTTTTTGGTCTTGCTGCGTGGCACAGCCGCCGCCTGCTGCAGCTGTCTGGCTCTCTCCAGCACCGGCTTGAGGTACTGTCCGGTGAAAGACGCCGGATTTTCGGCGACTTCTTCCGGTGTGCCGGTGGCAACCACCAGTCCGCCGCCGCTGCCGCCTTCAGGCCCCAGGTCGATAATATAATCGGCCCGTTTGATCACGTCCAGGTTGTGTTCGATCACGATAACCGTATTGCCGGCATCCACCAGTTTGTCCAGAACCTTGACCAGACGATGCACGTCAGCCACATGCAGACCGGTGGTTGGTTCATCCAGAATATACACCGTCTGCCCGGTATCCCGACGGGCCAGCTCGTTGGCCAGCTTGACACGCTGAGCCTCACCGCCGGACAGGGTCGTGGCTGCCTGCCCCAATTCAATATATCCAAGGCCGACCTCCTGCAGAGTCTGGAGCTTGCGGGCGATCTTGGGCTGGTTGGCAAAGAAGACGCAGGCCTCCTCCACCGTCATGTTCAACACATCCGAAATGTTTTTGTCCCGGTAATGCACTTCCAAGGTCTCACGGTTGTAGCGCTTGCCTTTACACACATCACAAGGCACATAAATATCCGGCAGGAAATGCATTTCGATTTGCAGGATACCGCCGCCCTCACAGGCTTCGCAGCGCCCGCCCTTGACATTGAAGCTGAAGCGTCCGGGTCCATAGCCACGAGCTTTGGCGTCCTGGGTATTGGCAAACAAGGTGCGGATATCGCTGAAGACCCCCGTATAGGTGGCTGGGTTGGAACGGGGCGTACGTCCGATAGGAGACTGGTCGATGCCGATGACCTTATCCACCCATTCCATTCCCTGCACCTCATCACACTGGCCGGGACGGCTGCGGGCACCGTTCATGGCGGCAGCCAGGGTTTTGTACAGAATCTCATTGACCAGAGTGGATTTGCCGGAACCGGACACACCTGTCACGCAGACCATCTTGCCCAAGGGGAAATCCACCGTAATATTCTGCAGATTATTTTCTCGGGCCTTTACCACGCGCAAAAACTTGCCATTTCCAGGACGGCGGTTTTCCGGGACCTCCACAAATTTGCGTCCGGACAGATACTGCCCTGTAATGCTCCGTTTGGCCTTGCACACGTCTGCCACACTGCCGGCGGCCACGATCTCACCGCCATGCACACCTGCTCCAGGGCCCACATCCACCAGGAAGTCTGCCTGCCGCATGGTATCCTCATCGTGCTCTACCACGATCAGGGTGTTTCCTAGATCCCGCAGCCGCTTCATGGTAGCGATCAGCTTATCGTTGTCCCGCTGATGCAGACCGATACTGGGTTCGTCCAGCACATAAAGCACCCCGGTCAGTGCGCTGCCAATCTGTGTGGCCAGACGGATGCGCTGACTTTCACCGCCGGACAGGGATGCCGCGCCGCGGGACAGGGTCAGATACCCCAGTCCCACACTGTTGAGAAAACCCAGCCGCTCCCGTACTTCCTTGAAAATGGGTGCGCCGATCATCTCATCCCGCTCGGAGACCTTGGCGTTCTGGATGAATTCCAGTTCCTGCTGCACGCTCATATCGCAGAAATCCGCAATATTGATGCCGCCTACCGTGACAGCCAGACTGGCCGGCTTCAGACGCCGGCCATGGCAGGTGGGACACTCCTCGCTGGACATGACCAGTGCAATCTCTTCTTTGACCCACTCGCTGCTGGTTTCCCGGAACCGCCGTTCCAGGTTGGGGACAATGCCCTCGAATTCATTATAGTAGGTCCCGGAGCCGAACATGTTTTCACGCTGCAGTTCGATTTTTTCTCCACTGGTACCATACAGAATGGCATGGACGGCTTCCTCGCTCATGTCCCTGACCGGCGTGTCCAGCGTAAAGCCATATCTCTTGCCCAGGGCTTTGTAGTACATTTCAGACACAGAACCTTCGGCATAATACCAGCCGCTGGCCTTGATGGCGCTTTCCCGGATGGACTTGCGCTTGTCCGGAATAATGCGGGCAGGATCCACCTTCATGAAAGTGCCCAGACCAGTGCAGGTTTCGCAGGCGCCGAAAGGATTGTTGAAGCTGAACATGCGCGGGTTCAGTTCCTCGATGGAAAAGCCGTGCTCCGGACAGGCATAGTTCTGGCTGAAAGTCATCGGCTCTCCGCCGATCACATCCACCGTAACAAGGCCCCCTGTCAGGGCCAGGGCCGACTCGATGGAATCGGCCAGACGGCTGCGGACGGAATCATTGATGGACAAGCGGTCGACTACGATCTCCACCGTGTGCTTGATATTCTTTTCCAGCTTGATCTCTTCCTCGAGATCATACATATTGCCGTCGATGCGCACCCGTGCATAGCCGGCACGGCGGGCAGCATCCAGTTCCTTGGCCTGGGTACCCTTACGACCACGCACCACCGGGGCCAGAATCTGAAACCGCGTGCGATCCGGCAGTTTCAGCACCTCATCCACCATCTCATCCACGCTCTGCTGGGAAATGACGCGCCCACAGATGGGACAGTGCGGGATGCCGATGCGGGCATACATCAGGCGCAAATAGTCGTAAATTTCCGTGACGGTGCCCACTGTAGAGCGGGGATTGTGGCTGGTGGTCTTCTGGTCAATGGAGATTGCCGGGGAAAGACCGGTAATCTCGTCCACATCCGGCTTTTCCATCTGACCCAAAAACTGGCGGGCATAGCTGGACAAGCTCTCCATATACCGACGCTGACCATCGGCATAGATCGTATCAAAAGCCAGACTGGATTTGCCGGACCCAGACAGCCCCGTCATAACAATCAGCTTGTTGCGCGGCAGTGTCAGGTTCACATTTTTCAGATTGTGCTCCCGCGCACCCTTGATAACAATGCGCTGGTTGGCATCAATCTCAATTTTTTTTGAAGGACTCAACGTTTATTTCCTCCTGCCTTTTCGGGCTTTGCCCGCCGTGCGGCGCGGGCTCTCCTCTTTGTTGGTGGGGTCTTCCCCGCGCTGCAGCCGCTCAATCTCATCCCGCAGGAAAGCAGCGTGCTCGAACTGCAGCAGACGGGCCGCCTCCTTCATCTCCTTGGTCAAGCGGGCAATGGTCTGTTCCCGCTCGGCACGGCTCAGGCGGTTGCGGCGCATCTTTTTGTTTTCTTCCGACATACTGATTTCCAGACCGCCGCCAATTGCTTTGACAATGGTTCTGGGAGTAATGCCGTGTTCCTTATTATAGGCGTCCTGAATGGCACGGCGACGTTCAGTCTCGGTGATAGCCCGCTCCATGCTGGGTGTCACCTCGTCGGCATACATCAGGACCACGCCATTGGCATTGCGGGCAGCGCGGCCGATGGTCTGGATCAAACTGGTCTCACTGCGCAGGAATCCTTCCTTATCCGCATCCAGAATGGCGATGAGGGACACTTCCGGCAGGTCCAGACCTTCACGCAGCAGGTTAATGCCTACGATCACATCGATTGCACCGGTACGCAGATCCTTGATGATTTCCATGCGTTCAAAGGTATCCACCTCGTGGTGCATATATTTGGTCTTGACGCCATTCTCTTCCAGGAAGTCGGTCAGATCTTCCGCCATTTTCACAGTCAGGGTGGTGACAAGCGCACGTTCGCCGCGGTCGATGCGCAGACGAATTTCTCCAAGAAGGTCTTCAATCTGCCCCTCCACCGGTCGCACGCTGATCAGCGGATCCAGCAGGCCGGTGGGCCGGATCACCTGTTCTGCCACGCGAGAGGAATGGTCCCTCTCATAAGCGCCGGGGGTTGCACTTACAAAAATAGTCTGCCCTATTTTGGATTCAAATTCTTCAAATTTCAGCGGGCGGTTATCAAAAGCCGAAGGCAGGCGGAAGCCATATTCCACCAGGGTCTTTTTGCGGCTGTAGTCACCGCCGAACATGCCCCGCACCTGAGGCAGCATAACATGGCTTTCATCCACCATCAGCAAAAAGTCCTTGGGAAAGTAGTCCAGCAAGGTGGTGGGAGTGGAACCGGGTGCGCGGCCGGACAGCACTGCCGAGTAGTTCTCGATGCCCTTGCACATGCCAACTTCCTGCAGCATTTCCATGTCATATTTGGTGCGCTGGGCAATACGCTGAGCCTCAATGAGTTTTCCCTGCTCCGTGAAGAATTTGACCTGCTGCTCCATCTCCTCGTTGATTTTCACGAGGCCTTCCTTCATCTTTTCCGGCCCGACGATGTAGTGACTGGCCGGGAAGATGGCCACATGGCGTATGATGTTGCGGCGTTCCCCGGTCAAGGGGTCAAACTCGCTGATACGATCGATCTCATCTCCGAAGAACTCCACCCGGATGGCAAACTCATCGTTGTAGGCCAGATGAATATCTACAATGTCTCCCCGCACACGGAATTTGTTGCGTATGAAGTTCATATCGTTGCGCTCATACTGCAGCTTGACCAGACGGCGGCAGAGTTCATCCCGCTCCATCTGCATCCCGGGGCGCAGACTGATGACCATGCTGCGGTAATCGATAGGGTCGCCCAACGAGTAGATACAGGAAACGCTGGCCACAATGATCACATTGCGCTGTTCCGACAGTGCAGCAGTAGCCGAATGCCGCAAACGGTCAATTTCATCATTGATGGCGCTGTCCTTTTCAATATAGGTGTCCGTGGAAGGGATATACGCTTCCGGCTGATAGTAATCGTAGTAGGAGACAAAATACTCCACCGCATCATCCGGGAAGAAACTGCGCATCTCGGTACAGATCTGGGATGCCAGGGTCTTGTTGGGCTCCAGAATCAGGGTCGGACGGTTACACCGGGCAATGATGTTGGCCATGGTGAAGGTCTTGCCGGAACCGGTCACGCCCAAAAGCGTCTGCCCCTTGTCCCCTGCTTCAATTCCTCTGACCAGTGCTTCTATAGCCTGCGGCTGGTCACCCGTAGGTGAAAACGGCGCTTTCAGATGAAACACGCCTTGCAGTTCTGCATTTGCCTCTTGACTCACGTCCCGTCCCCCTTTGTCTTTTGCATCCTCTGACGCTTTCGTTGTTACAACAATTGGTTGTATCTCGTTTGATTATAGCATGCTTTTCCCCGGGCGTAAAGTGTTTTTTGCAAAAACGAAAGCAACTTTACTCTGACGGATTCTGTGCCAGATATTCCGCGATAACCTGCAGGAATTTCTTCCCATACCGATGTGCGCGAGCCTCTCCCACACCGGAAATCCGCATGAGATCCCCTGTGGTTCTCGGGCACTTGGAAGCCATTTCAGCCAGCGACGCGTTGGACAGGATAATATAAGCCGGCACATGCTGTTTCTGGGCCAATTCACTGCGCACCGCCCGCAGCCGCTCATACAGATCAAGAGAAAGATTGGTTGGGGCAGACACCTTCGCCTTGGCCGGGATTTTCACTTTTTCCTTGGTACGGCGTTCCGTCATAGTCACCGCTTTTCCCTGGAACAGCACCTCTCTGGCGCTCGCAGCCAGACGCACCACCGGATATTCCCCTTGGGTATTGACGAGATATCCCTGCTCTTCCAACGCATCAAGATACAGACGCATACGGGCCGGCGGCGTATCCCGCATAATCCCATAGGTGGGCAATTCATTCAATCCACGTTTCAGGGTGTTTTTGTCCTGGCTACCCCGCAGCATCTGGACCAGTGCCACCACCCCAAGCCCTCCTGGCCAACGCTTTTCAATGCGTGCCACACCGGACAGAATCTTCTGTGCTTCAGTGGTGATGTCAGTCTGAACAAAGTCTCCCTGACAGTTGCCGCAGTTGCCGCAGCCACCCGTCTGCTGCTGGCCAAAATATTCCAGCAGAAAACCGCGCAGACAGCGGGTGGTCTTGCAGTAAGCCACCATCCTGTCCAGACGCTGCAGATCCAGTTTTTCAATTTGTCGGGCCTGTTCCTCATTCAGTTCTTCATTATCGTGACTGTTCTGAATGAGGAATCGGGCAGTCTGCACATCCCCAAGAGCATACAGAAGAATGCATTCAGCAGCGCTTCCATCGCGTCCGGCCCGACCAGCTTCCTGGTAGTAATTTTCGATATTTTTCGGCATGTTATAGTGGATGACAAACCCCACGTTGGATTTGTCGATTCCCATGCCAAAAGCATTGGTCGCAACCATGACACGGCATCGGTCATAGACAAAATCTTCCTGATTCTTTCGCCGTTCTTCCGCTTCCAGGCCGGCATGGTAGCGTGTTGCGGAAATTCTGGCTTTTCGCAATTGTGTGCATACCAGCTCCACCGTTTTACGGGTTGAGCAGTAGATGATTCCGCTTTTGCCCGGGTGGTCCTTGATATAGTCTTCCACAAACTGATCTTTGTCACGCGGGCGTTCTACTGCAAAATACAGATTGGAACGGTCAAAGCCGGTGGTAACGCAAACAGGATCGCGCAATTCCAGCAGTCTGGCAATATCCTGCTTTACCTGACCCGTTGCAGTGGCGGTAAATGCCCCCACTGGCGGTCGGGGTGCAAGCCTTTCAAGAAAGCCGGCAATGCGCAGATAACTGGGGCGGAAATCCTGCCCCCACTGGGATACGCAGTGGGCTTCATCCACAGCCACCAGGAAAATCCTCACGCTGCTGATCAAAGAAAGAAAACCATCTGTTTCCAGCCGTTCGGGTGCCACATACAGCAGTTTGTACTGTCCGAAGCGTGCCCCCTGTACAATATCCCAATATTCCTTTTCGTCCATACCGGAGTGGATGCATGCAGCCTCGATTCCACTCTGCCGCAGAGCGGCCACCTGATCCTGCATCAGAGAGATAAGCGGCGAGATCACCAGCGTCAGCCCAGGCAAAAGCATGGCCGGCACCTGGTAGCATGCGGATTTGCCAGCGCCGGTAGGCATCACGCCCAACACGTCCTGTCCGGCCAGAATAGCCTCTATCAGCGTTTCCTGGCCTGGGCGGAACGTATCGTGTCCGAAATATTTTTGTAGCACATCATATTGGTTCATTGAACGTTCCTTTCTGCCGCGGACGAAAGCTGTGAACTTTTTACAAAATTTTTCTACAGCCAGGGCAAATCATTTTACTTTTTGTGAAAAGGTTGCTATAATAGAGATACGGTAACCGCCAGTGGACAAATGTCCCGCTGACAGCTGCCAAGACCGGGTACCGCGTATACACGGTGCCAAATAAGGAGGTTGTCCTATGAAAGTCACATGTACCGGTCGTCGCGTATCGCTGAAGCCCAGCTTCATTGAACTGGCAGAGAAGAAGCTGGCCAAGCTCGACAAATTCTTCCCCGAAGAAGCGCAGGCACAGGTTACGGTAACCGTGGAGAAAAGCCGCCAGACCGTAGAACTGACGCTGCGCAGCGGCACGCTGACCATGCGCGCCGAGAAGGCCTCTGACCGGATGGAGGACGCCCTGAGTGATGCCGTAGATCTTCTGGTGCGCCGTGTGGTCAAGTACCGCAAGCGCCTGGGCGACAAACTGACCGCAGCCGCGGCACAGGAGACGCCCGTCAATGAACCGGAAGAGCCGCTGACCGTTGTGCGTGAAAAGCACTTTGCCGTCAAGCCCTGCACCACCGAAGAAGCCATCATGCAAATGGAACTTCTGGGGCACAGTTTCTTCCTGTACCGCAGCGCTGATTCCGGCGAGGTCCAGGTCGTTTATCGCCGCGCGGACGGTGGTTACGGTGTGCTGATTCCCGAAGCCTGATGAACCCAATATGGCGCCGCCCTCTTTCGGGGGCGGCGCCTTTTTCGTCTTTTCTACTCTTTTTCGCCATCTTCTGTTTCCGGTTGTGTCCCGGGCTCGCTGGCCAAGGCCGCCTGCGATGTCAAGGCAGGCGATGCCTGAAACTGTTTCATCATACTGGCCGCATCTGTGGGTGCCACAATGATATGGTCCACCAGATGAATTCCCAGCGGTTGCAACGCTTCCGCCGCCAGACGTGTGGCGTATACATCTGCATTGGAAGGTACTGCCAGTCCGGAGGGATGATTGTGTGCCAAAAAGGCACAGGTACATCCGCTGGCCACTGCCTCCCGTGCCATTTTCCGGGTGTTGATACTGACATGATTGGGCACGCCTTCGGATACCCGGATGTCCCGCAAGGGCATGTACTGGTCATTCATGGCAATCAGGTAGCAGATTTCGTTATGTTCGCCGTAAAACAGCGGCCGCACATATTCAATACGGGCGGCTTCCTTGTTCAGTGGGTGCAGCTTTCCTCGGCGCTGCTGCAACAGATAATACTGGTCAAATTTACGGATACTGGCAATCAGTCGGGCGCTGGCGGGACCGATTCCCTCCACTTTCAGCAGTTCTTCCTCGCTGGCATCCAACACGTTGCAGAAACTTCCGAACTGCTGAATCAGTCGATGCGCCAGCGCATTGGTATCCTTGCGCGGAATGGAAAAGAACAGAAGATATTCCAGCACCTCATGGGCCGCCAGGTTGGAAAGGCCTTCCCGACGGACCCGTTCCTGCATACGGGAACGATGATCGGCATGGATTGGTTTTTCCTTTTTCTCCTGCGCCATAGAGGATGCACATCCTTTACGTTTGACTTTTTCTATTATATACTATAAATATTGTTTTGCAAAGTAGAGGTATAAGGATGAAAAGATTTACGGCAGGAGAAAACGAAAACGGCGTGCGTCTGAGTCGCTTTGTGGAGGCAGTCACTTCCGGTATGCCACGCGGCATGATGTATAAAAGTTTTCGGAACAAACGGATCAAGGTCAATGGAAAGCGCGGCGAACCGGATACCCGCCTTCAAACCGGGGATATTATTGAGCTGTACATCAATGATGAATTTTTCCCTGCCGTTCCGGTGACAAGTATAAAAAAGCCGCCGCGTCGCCAGCCTGCCGTTACCGTGGTATACGAGGATGAGGATATCGCTGTACTCTACAAGCCTGCCCATCTCCTGTGCCACAGTGATCGGACAGGAGATCCCAACCTGGTGGATGCCTTCACGGCCCGCCTTATTGAGGAAGGCAAATACGACCCCAAGGCAGAAAACCGGTTTGCGCCCGCCTTGTGCAATCGGCTGGACCGCGGTACCGAGGGACTTGTTATCGCGGCCAAAAGCTATGCCGCTTTGCGGGATATGAACGAGATCATCCGGGAAGATTGGCTGAAAAAGGAGTACCTGACCATCACCATCGGAACTCCGCCTGCCGGAAGACATGTTGCTTGGCTGCAGCACAGCGAAAAAGGCAATAAGGTAAAAGTGCACGCCCACGAATCGGCAGGATACAAACAGATCATCACCGATGTGACGCCCATTCGCCGCAATGGTCCCTTTACTCTTTGCCGCATCGGTCTGCTGACCGGAAGGACCCACCAGATCCGCGCCCATCTGGCATTCCTTGGGCACCCTGTTCTGGGAGACATCAAGTACGGAAACCGTACCATCAACGAGCGTACTGGCTTTAAGACGCAGGCTCTGTGTGCACAGCGGCTGACCTTTGGCCGCATTCCTGAGTCCAACAGTCTGCACCATCTTTCGGGGCAGGTCATCAAACTGAATGATCCTGCCATTGTTCACCAATTTGACGCGCTTGACCAAGACTGAGCGATCACATAACAAAGCAGGTCGGGAAATTTTATCCCGACCTGCTTTTTCGTACAGGGATTTATACCGCCAGCCTGTATCCGATGCGGAAAACCGTCTCGATACGGGCTTCCTGCCCCATTTTGCGGCGCAGGTGCTGGATATGTACATCGAGGGTGCGGGTACTGACCCCCGCCGGGTACCCCACCACAGCCAACAGCTGACCGCGCGGCACCGCTTTGCCGCGGTTGTCACACAGCGTGTTCCAAAGAGCTTGTTCACTGGGCGTCAGTTTGTTCTGCTTTTCCAAAGGCATCCTTATCCCTCCTCTTCTCCGAACTGCAGGTACCGCTGTGGGTCCCACCCACAGGTTTCGGCCATGCGTTCCACCAAGGTCCGGCCGCTTGCCTGCAACTCTTCCATCAAAAAATCATCCGCAATGCGCCCCTGATGCAGCACGATGGCACGATCCAGAAAATGTTCCACATCATCCAGATAATGGGTTGTGATCAGAATGGTTTCCTCTCCGTGCAGAACGGCACTCATCAGCTTGATAAAATCCTTGCGGGTAAATACATCCTTGCCCAGAAAGGGTTCATCCATCAAATAGTAATCGGCCCGCTTGGCAAATCCGGCTGCCAGTTCCACACGTGCCTTCTGACCCGTGGAAAGCCGTGCAATGCGCACATCGGCAGGCAGGCGAAAGAACTCCAGAAAGTCACGATAGCGTTTGGGGTCAAAGGCAGAATGCAGATCTTTCAGAAAAGCGCCATACTCCCCCACTGTCAGGTTGGGATAATAGCTGCCTTCTCCGGTAATATAACTGATCCGCTCATATTGTTTGGCAGCCGGTTTTCCATCAAACAAAGCAATCCCGGATTTTGGCGGTAAAAGACCGGCCATGGCACGCAGCAAAGTGGTCTTTCCAGCTCCGTTATCGCCGAGGATTCCCACCACCTGTCCGTCGGGGACCGTAAAGCTGGTAGGCAGCAGACCCACACGGGTACGGCCACGGCGCCAGGTTTTTTCCAGATTTTTTACATCAATCATTGGTTGTCCCTCCCTGTGCTTCCTGTGGAAAAACCGTATAATAATCCCGGTTCAGCGACAGCAGCTCTCCGGCCAAACCATAAAACATGAAACTCGGATTTTTGACATAGCTTCCCCAAACCTTTGCCGCACCGGTATCCAGCAGCCCGCTGTATACCACATCCTTTTCATTCAGATCATACACATTCAGCCGGTAGCCGATCGGATAAGACAAGGAATCCACTTGTTGAAAAGCGCGGTCAACCTGGATCTGGTTTTCTTCTCGCCCCACAAAGAGAAGATACCTTCCGTCATCACTGCGCTGGATCACAGTCGTCCCCGGCAGCAGACTGCCGTCATTGAGCAGATTTCCCGGCAAGTCAATCCATTCCAGCTTGCCGCTCTGATCTATTTGAAGAGATACAATCCGATAATCTGTTCCCTGATGCAGTCCCAACACAAAACAGCTCTGATCTGCCTGTTGCGTATTGACCTGCGTGCAGGAATACTCCGTTCCCACATCCTGAAAAATGAGTTCCTGCTGCAGGCAACTGGCATTTTCATCCACCAAATCAAACCGGATGTTTCCGTCTGTGTCCTGATATAAGACTCCCAAATATTGATCCAGAGTTACACATTTCAGAATCTCTTCAAGATTTTGCGGCACATAGAAGAGCTCTACACTCCCATATTCCGTAGATTTGTTCAGTACATCGACTGAAATGTCACCGTACTGGACCTTGCCGTCTGTGGGTAGTGTCTGAACCTCCTCTTCGGAGAGGCTTTCCGTCACACGCCAGATACCCGGCTGGTAAAGGATTGAGTCCTTGTTCAGCCCGATCATCCAGGAATCTCCCCAGCGCACATACAGATTGCTTGTCCATTGAGGGTATGCCTGTCGTCCATAGTCCCCGAAAACATCCCAGTCCATGCCACTCCATGCAGCAGGGTAAGACATCACTTCCACCGGCTCGTCTGCCTGGTAATCTGCAATATGCAGTCGAAGCGATGTGTTGTCCGGCAGCGTGATCAGCCGCATGACCCAGAGACTCTGTGCCGAGGATGTGGCAGTATTGCCGCTGTAGGAGGCCTTTTGGTTCACAGCATCCCGTTCTTCGGGTGCAATCGTGATGATATTAAGGTCATCGAAGTCATCCGGCAGGCTGGCGTTTTCCGGCAGCCGGACTTGTTCCGGGAACACTTGACCGGAGAGCTGTCCATTTTCCAGCGCAACAAAGGTAATCGCGTTTTCTGCCTGGAATCGGGAATAGGCCGAAAGCTGAAAGGGCTGCAGCGCCTGATGATCCCCGTATTCATCGATAAGGCGGGTCTGCATCTTCTGCAGCCCGACCATCCGCACTGCTGTCCCCATGCCGAGCACCAATACCGATACGATAGCAAGAACTGCCAGTCCCCGTGCGGGGCTTTGCTTTTTGGTGTGCATCATTTCGGTCCCCCCTTCACAGTTTTTCTGCCCGGTACAGAGCCCACAAGGCACTGCCCAGGTTCAGGAGTGCCGGCAAAACAGCTGCTCCAAGAATCAGAAGCAACAGTAAATTCACGCCAGACTCCCACGCTTTGTTGGTCTCGATATAATAGCGCAGATATAAGCTTCCCGCGCCAACACCTGCCGTGACCATCGCCAAGAACATAGCAGCCGCGCGTCGGAAGCCACGGCAGCAGGCAATACAAGCGGACTGTATCGAGAGCAGCAGCATAAAACCAATCACCCATATCCAGCTGCCGCCTCTGACAGGCAAAAGCATCTGAAAAAGAGGATTTGCGTTTATTTCCTCAAACAGACTTCCCGCAGGCAGAGTCCCTGAAACCAGTCCGACTGCCACTCTGCCGCTGAGCGCCGTTACCGGAAAATAGAACACCGTATACAGGACGACCTGCCATGCTGTAAAAATAATCTGCAACAACAAAGAGAGAAGAATCTGGGCGGCCGGAAACAGCAACCGGGAAAATGGCATTGTGTGCAGGGTATACATCATATGGGACCGCCCACCGCTGCGGGTGGCAGAAGCCGCCGTAAGCAAAACCAGATATAGCGTGACAAAGAAAAGCGGTAGTTGGCCGCAGCCCATAAACAAATCTGCCATCTGCATCCCAAGAGTCTCCTTCCGGGCGGCGGACAACAACAAAAGCGCCATCTGCTGTGCACCGTACACGCCGCACAGCAGCATAAACGGACGCCTTACAAGATGCCAGTGCCAACTTACCAGCCTGCCGAGTCTTTTCATGCCGTTCCCTCCCCTGCCTGTTCCCAGGCCGCGGTCACACTGAAGAGCTGTATTGTCCGCTCAGCGCCGTAAAGCTTGCTGAACCACAGTTCTTGTTTCCATCGCTGTGCAATGCCAAAATCCAAATATGCGGAAAGCATCGGCTGCGCGTTCTCCTTTCCCGAATAGACTTGCACATTCCATCCGGTCACTGCCGATATGCTGCAGTCAATTTCCTGGGCAAGAGAATCTGCTCCGGTATAATGCCGGATCACAGATTCCGGAACCGTTCCTGCCAGCCTTTCGGTCTTTTCGGACACCACCATGAGGCGGGAACCATCCGTACTGAAACCGGCCGTAATCGGGAGCGAATCCTTTGTCAGAGGCAGGCAGGATTGTTGTTCAATGGAGTTCTGGTCCATGCGCAAAACGATAAGCTGACCGCCGCCTTCCTGATTCTTTATCGCAAAGACAATCTCATCCATTCGCAAGGACGGCAGAATCGCAGCACTTTGTCCAGCTGTCAAAGATATGTCCAGAGGAAGCTTGGCAACAGACTTCCATTCCCCATCCAGCAGATACAGAATCAGATTTCCTTCTTCGCTTCTCGTGAGAATCCATCGTCCGTTTTCAAGGCGGGCATTTTTCCAGCTCTCACACGGGACCAGCGTTTCGCCGTCTTCCAGCGTGCAAACCTCTTCCACCGTGCCGTACGCCTGGTTCAGAGAGGAAACCGGCATTCCCTGTACGTCCACTTCCGGTACCAGCTTTTCGATCTCTTCCGGGAAGCAGAATTTCCGGACCATATATATGCCGCCGTCTTCTCCGTTACCGGGGCTGACGTATAAGCTGACCGGTTCTTCTGCATCCAGAATGGTCACGTCCCGAATATCATATCCGTCGTTTGCCACTTCTGCGGCATTCAGCATATAGGGATGTGAATCCCCCGCTTTGCTTTTGTCGTAGACTTCAGCGGTTACGGTGACTGCCTCCGGCAATGTGGTCTGTCCAAGACTGAACCGAACAGAACGGTTTGACCCATCCGTAACCATCAGGGTATACACCTGATTCAATGTATCTGCCTGCGCTGTATACTGCATTCCTTCATAAGGCGTGTGCAGGAAAAACGCTCCATAAGAACCGCTGATATGACCGCCCTCTGCCCGCTCGTCTACAGCAGCCATCACATCATCCGGTACACACAGCTGGTATTGATCCAGCAGCGGAAGAGGGTCGTAAGAACTTGTCCGGAAAAGAGGCTTTTCAGAGAGAACGCCGTCGGCAAGAGTGAAAGCCAAGGCGGAGGCTGTGCTCTGCTTCCAAAGTCCCTGCACAGTAAAGCCATCCAGCAAGGACTTGTCTCCGCTCTCAATATGAAGTGCAACAGCATCTTTTGGGTAAGCTGCACGCAGAAATCCCTGACCGGCCAAAAGTACCAGCATGCCTGCCGCCAGGACTCCAAGACAGGCTTTGTAAGGGCGGTCTGCTTTTTTACTTTTCATGACTGTCCTCCCCTTACTCTGCCAACTCGGCCCGGTGCACAGACCACAATCCCCATGCGACCAACACCGTTGCGATTGCTGCTACGATCAGCGCTGACACCGCCATTGCTCTGCTATGCTGCAGTGATTGGACGATTTGCTCCCACCCGATATTCCAAACCAAAGCCTGAAACATCAAAACGGTCAAAATAGCCTGATCTGCCAGCGCGGCAAGCTCGGCTGCCGTCCGCTTCCATCCGCTGTGAACCAGAGCCGATGGAAGCAGAAGGGACGGGACCAAAAGCATGATTGCGGTAAAAAGCATTCCAACCCAATCTGTTGGAATCATCACCCGCATAAGGCTGCAATCCGCCAGTGCCCACCAAAGTTGCCCTTTTGCGGTTACATCAAATTGAAAGCATCCGGCGCAGACGCTGTCCTGCAAAGCTGTGGTTGGCCCCCACATCACCGTCAGCAAAACAATCTGTAATGCCATACCGGTCACGAACCACAAAAGAACAGACAAAGCACGGCCTGCTATCAGCGCCCAGCGAGGCATTGGCAGAGTCAACGCCGTACAGGATGCGTGTGTATGCCGTGCAGCTATTTCCTGCGGTATTTGTGCACACAACGGCAGAGCCAGATACACTGCCGCCACTACCCATAAAACGCCGGCGGACTCCACAAGATCCCCATATCCCAGATGCGACTGATTGGGGGATGCTGCCGCCGCAAAAAGCAAAATACACTCCACAGCTGCCCCCAGCCCCAAAAGAAAGGAGACCGGTCCGCGGCCCATGGACCAGTTCCAAGCCGCATATTGTAACAGCCTTTTCATACATACCTCCTATGTACTATATTGCTAATACACATTGACAATAAAAAAATCGCTGTTTATTCTTCGCCCCACAATTCACTAATCAGAGCTATCACCTTGCGGTAGGACAGATGGTTTTCCTTGGCGCCTGCCACGAATTGCTGCACCAGGCCTCGGCTGAGTTCGTCTTCGATCCAACTGCGCAGTTCCGGTGTAAGGTGAACTGTGCTCAGATTGTTGCCTTGGGTCTGCACATACCCCTCCTCGGTCATAAGGCGGTATGCCTTCTGGGCTGTATTGGGATTGATCCCGGTTTGTGCCGCCAATTCCCGCCGACTGGGCATGGGCTCTCCATCCTCCACGGCCCCCAGCATGATCTGACGCTTCAGATGTTCCGCAATTTGTTGGTACACGGGTGACCGATCATGAAACCGCAATCCCTGAAAGCTGACCAATCGCGCTCCCCCCTTTGCCTTGTTTCTCATCTTTGTATGTATTATACCAGTAGTACATCATTTATACAAGAGCATTTTGGCTTTCAGATGTAAAGATTTCAAGGCATAGAAAAATCCCCTGACCATTGGGCCAGGGGATTGAAATTCGAATGCCAAGCAGGCGATCAGGCAATCACAAAGTAATAAATCAAAGAAACTGCCACAATCAAGGCGCACACAACTGCGGTGATGGGAGGCGCCCAGCGGATAATGCGTTCCGCCATGGCATCGTCTTCGGTCTCTTCGTCGTCATCAACATAGCGACCGCGGCGAGTCTTGGGTTCCTCATCGTATTCGTCCTCATCATCGGTATCGAACATGCGGGTTCCTTCATCTTCGTCATCTTCCGCATCGTCGTCGAACAGGCGCCCGTTAGGAGCGTATTGACGAACACGAGCCATTTCGGCATTGGTAGCTTCTGCGGACGGATCAAACTGCGCAGTAGGCTCTTCGATCTCGTCTTCCTCATTGGCGATAGCCGCTTGTGCAGCAGCTGCGGTAGCTGCCGCACTGCTTTGCTGCGGCTGCGGCGCTGCGGCAGCACTGGCCACCGCATTCAATTCTTGCTGTTGCTGCTCCGCCGCACGGCGGGCTTCCTCCAGGATAGAAGTCAGACTTGCCTTGATGTAGGCGCGGTCACCACCGCACTCACTGCAAACCTGGGCGTTTTCTTCATTGGGATGAAAAGCGCCGCAGGCACAGAACCAACCGTATTCGGTATCCTGAGGCACACAAGTCAGCTGCGGATTACCGGTACGGTTCTGGAGGATCTTGGCAATGGAACCGGGCAGTACACGAGGCTGCGGCAGCCGAACACGTTTATAATCCCGCAGATTCACGCCGCGGCCATTCAGGAAGGCCCGATCCTGTTCCGTTTCCACACTGGAAACCGGCGTATCGCTCACAAAGACCGCATCGTCACTGCCGAAAAGGTCTCCGGGCTGTGCATTCAAATCCTCGTAATAGAAATCATCTTCACACAGAATCTGGCCGGCAGCATCCTTGCATTTGAAGTGGACCACCAAACCGGTCAGCGGCTCGGTTCCTACATTCTTGAAGGTCAGGCAAACGGCCACCTCACCGGTCACGTCACCCTTGAGCAGTTCCACACGAACAAACTGAACCGGGCTTCCCGCCGTATAATAGTTGGCGCGGGACTGTGCCATAAGAGAAAAATTCTGATCCATGATTCAATCCACCTTACCTTGTCATTCTTGGGGCGCTTCGGGGGCGTCCGTCATCTGCGGCTGCACCGCAGGTTCCGCGGCCTGCGATGCGGCAGGGTTGGTCTGAACAGAGGCGACATCCGTTTTGCCAAGATCAAAGGGAGGCAGCTGTCCGCCTTCCATCAGGGTCTTGAACTCCTCGCCGCTGATCTTTTCCCGTTCCATCAGAACGGCTGCCACCTTATGCAGCTCATCCATGTGCTCGGTCAGAATGCGACGGGCCGTCTCATAAGCTTCATCTACAATATCACGAATCTCATTGTCGATCTCTGCGGCAATGTTTTCGCTGTAGCCTTTGCCCATACCAAGATCACGCCCCAGGAAGGTCTCGCTGGGATCCGTACCGTAAACCACCGGTCCCAGCCGCTCCGAGAACCCGTACCTGGTAACCATGGCGCGCGCGGTGTCCGTGGCGCGCTGCAGGTCATTGGAGGCACCTGTAGAAATGTCTTCCAATACCAGCTGTTCTGCCACACGGCCACCAAGCAGGCTGACGATGCTTTCGCTCATGGCTGTCTTGGTCACATAACTGGGATCCTTCTCAGGCAGATACATGGTGTAACCACCGGCTGCACCGCGCGGGATAATGCTGATCTGATGCACCGGATCATGGGTCTTGCAGAAATACCCGGTGATCGCGTGACCGGTTTCATGATAAGCAGTAAGACGCTTTTCCTTGTCGGTCACCACGCGGCTCTTCTTCTCAGGGCCAGCCACCACCTTGATGGAAGCCTCCTCAATTTCCGGTTCGGTAATCGCTTTTTTACCTTTACGGGCTGCCAGCAAAGCGGCTTCGTTGACCAGGTTTTCCAGATCAGCACCGGAGAACCCGGCTGTGGATTTGGCAATGGTCTTGAGGCTCACATCCGGAGCCAGAGGCTTGTTTTTGGTGTGAACCCGCAGAATTTCTTCACGGCCCTTCACATCCGGCAGACCAACATAGACCTGGCGGTCAAAACGACCGGGGCGCAGCAGGGCTTTATCCAGAATGTCCGCACGGTTGGTGGCGGCCATAACGATGACGCCATCGTTTGCATCAAAGCCGTCCATCTCTACCAGCAGCTGGTTCAGGGTCTGTTCCCGTTCATCATGTCCGCCACCGAGACCGGCGCCGCGCTGGCGGCCCACAGCATCAATTTCATCAATAAAGATGATCGAAGGCATGGTCTTTTTCGCTTTTTCGAAAAGATCCCGCACACGGGACGCACCCACACCGACATACATTTCCACGAAGTCGGAACCGGAGATCGCATAAAACGGGACACCGGCCTCACCGGCACAAGCGCGGGCCAGCAGTGTCTTACCGGTACCCGGAGGGCCTACCAGAAGAACACCGTGAGGAATGCGGGCGCCGAGAGAGTTGAACTTGTTGGGCGCCTTGAGGAATTCCACCACTTCCTGCAGCTCAGCCTTTTCCTCGTCAGCACCGGCCACATCCGCAAAAGTTGCTTTTCGCTGTCCCTCCTGCTGGTCCTTGACCTTGGCGCGGCCCACATTCATAATGCTGCCTCCGCCGGCGCCGCCGCGATACATGGACATGAAGAGCAGAACAACACTGCCGATCATGAATGCATACAGCAGGATCTCAAACCAAGGAATGCTGGTCTTGAGGCCCACCATGTCGTACACCATGGGCGCATTCGGGTTGGCGGCGTTGTAGGCGTCAATATAATCCTGAACATATTCAAGGAAGTAGGCTGTATAGGGCAGTTTGTAGGTGACGCTCACCACCCCGCCGTTCTGAGGGCCATACTCCTCACTGCCGGAAAGTTCTGCCAGCAGACCAGTGGCCTGTTTCTGGCTTTCGCTTTGCTCGGGCAGGGCGTATTGTCCTTCTTTCAGACTCAGCTCGATCACACCGGTATTGAGGTCAAGATCAAAATACGTCACCTGATTGGCGGCGAAATAGTTCATGACCTCAGACATCTTCATCGTATTGGAGGAGGAGCTGGACATGGATGTGTAGGTCGTCGCCATGACCAGAACCAGAACCAACAGTACAGCGGTAATAATGATACCGCTGAGGCGCGGTTTATGTTGCAAAAGATCAACTCCTTATACGGGATACGTCATATACTGGCGTTCCACATGATAATGACCGGAAATCACTTGGAATAGACTTCCGGTTTAAGCACCCCTACATACGGAAGGTTGCGGTATTTTTCGTCGTAATCCAAACCATAGCCCACCACAAATTCATCGGGCACCTCAAAACCGCAGTAATCCGGCTCAATATCGGCCTTGCGGCGGCTGGGTTTGCTGAGGATCGTGCACAGACGCAGGCTGTTGGGCTTGCGCATCTGCAGCATGGGCATCAGATGAGACAGAGTGATGCCTGTATCCAGAATATCCTCCACAATCAGCACGTCCTTACCGGATAAGTCCTGATCCAGGTCCTTGATGATCTTCACAAGACCGGTGGAGCTGGTATTGGCACCGCCGTAGCTGGAAACCACCATGAAATCAATGGCGCAGGGGATGGTGACCGCACGCATCAGATCGGCCATAAACACCACAGCCCCTTTGAGAATGGAGACCAAAAGCAGGTCTCGGCCTTCATAGTCGGCACTGATCTGTGCGCCGAGTTCAGCCACTTTGGCCTGCAGCTGTTCTTCCGAAACAAGGATATGGTCAATATCCTGGTGCATAGACTGCATACATCAAACCTCCGTTTTTTCGGTACGGATAACAAGCACTTCCCGCGTAAAACGATCCGGAGCAAAGCCTTCGGCAAAGCCGGATCCCCACAGCCAAACCACCTCACTGCCATCTGCCAGCAACGGCAGCAAAGGACGTTCGTTCATAGGAACGGCGAGCTCATTATAGTATTTTTTCAGCGTTTTGCGCACATGACGATCCCGGGGCCGATAATCATCCCCTGGCTGTCGGGTACGCAGCATAATACTCTTGCTTATTTTAGCATAATCCGCGCAACAGTTTAAGTCTTTTTTGAAAATTGGTGCATTTTTTAGAAAATCTTCATACTTTTCTACCCGCAAAGCGATGGTATAGCCGCCCGGAAGGTGGTATACCCCCGGCCGAGCCGGCTGGGCGGGTGCCGGTGCTGGCGCCGTACCGGACGGAGAGATGCGCACCAGCTCTTTTCCTTCCGGTCCCTTCTGAACCTTATAGGTCACATCCTGCGTCAGCTGCAAAGCGCCCTCTCCCTTGATGACCAGAAAACGAAGCAGGCTGACATATTTCTCTTCCGCATCCCGTACCGGAGAAACCAGACTGTGCAAAGCAGCGTCCAGCACAGGGCCTTCCGCATCCCGCAGCATCTGCAGATCATATCCCCGGGATGTAGCCGCCGCCTGCAAAAGAGCAGCGGCTTCCGCATACAGCCAAGCATCCAGCTGCTGCATCTGGCGGCACAGGCGGCCAATGCAGCGCTCCGCCGCAGGATTGACCGACAAAAGCGCCGGCACTGCGTCATGCCGTACCCGATTGCGTGCATAGGTGTCCCGGGCGTTGGTTTCATCCTGTACATAGCTTTGCCCAAGAGCGGCACAGTATGCCTCCGTTTCGCCACGGGTCAGGCACAACATCGGCCGCACATACACACCCCGGTGCGGCTGTATCCCGCCAAGGCCGTGCAAGCCGGTACCGCGCGCCATACGCAGCAAAATCGTTTCCATCTGGTCAGACATGGTATGTGCGGTCGCAATGTGTGCCTCTTCCCGCGCCGCCAGTTCATCAAACCAGGTATACCGCAATGTACGGGCCCAGTCCTCACTGGGATGCGCCGGAATCTGCACCCCTGCGCGCTTTGCACTGTAAAGGAACAATTCCACGGAACGATCTTCGCAGAACCGGGAAACAAATTTTTCATCTGCATCGGCCGCCGCACCACGGATGCCGTGATTCACATGAGTGGCCAGGACCTCAATGGAAAGAGCCCGACGGCACCGCAGTAAAAACAGCAAAAGGGCCATGGAGTCCGCCCCACCGGAGCAGGCCACGATGACCCTGTCGCCAGACTTGAACAAACCCTGCTGCTTACAGTAGGCAAGCAAGGTCTGTTCGGTCTTGTCAATGACATTTTGAGCATCAATACTGTTCATGAATCTCATCCAAATTGCTGAAGCGTGTATGTGCGCCGTCCCAGCCAAGCCGAACAATGCTGGTTTCACCGTGGCGGTTTTTGGCTACGATGCATTCGGCTTCATTCTCATTGGCCTGTTCGGCTTCGCCGTTCTGCCGATTGTAATACGCGGCGCGATACAGGAAAAGTACCACGTCAGCGTCCTGTTCGATAGAACCGGAATCACGCAGGTCCGACAGCTGCGGACGGTGGTCTGAACGTCCGGTGGTTTTTTCCGCCGCACGGGACAGCTGAGACAGTGCAATGACCGGCACATTCAATTCCTTCGCCATGATCTTCAGGTTTCGGGTGATATCACTGATTTCCTGTACACGGCTTTCCGTACGCTTGGCGCTTTGCATCAGCTGCAGATAATCAATGATGACCAGTCCGATCTTTTCCCTTTTGGGGTCCTGATTGATCTGGCGGATTTTCGCCTTCAATTCCGGCACGGAAATACCGGAGGAATCATCCATGTAAATAGGCACATTATACAACAGCGAAGTAGCCGTTGCAAAATCGTTCCAGTCCGAATTGTTTAAGCGACCGGTCCGGAAAGCCTGACTGTCAATGCCCGCCACACTGGACAGGATACGGTCTGTGAGCTGTTCGCAGGTCATTTCCAAACTGAAAATGATGGTAGGAACTTTTTGCTGCCGCGCCACGTTTGTAGCAATATTCAAGGCAAAACTTGTTTTGCCCATGCCGGGGCGGGCTGCCAGAATGATCAGGTCCGAACGTCCCAGACCAGTAAGCACGTTATCCAGATAGTGGAACCCTGTAGGAATACCTGCAAACTTGTCACGGTCAGTACCGCTGAGTTTCTGCATGGTATCGATAACTTCCAGAAGTGAATCCTGGATGGTCTTCACCCCGGATTTATCCTGTCCACCCCGGATATCATACAGTTTTTGCTCCGCACTTTCCAGCAGCATATCTGCGTCCGGTTCATTGACGGCTTGCTCCAAAGTGGAGCGGGCCGCTTCAATGAGTCGGCGGGTCTGATATTTTTCCTTGACGATCTTAAAATAAGAATCGACGTTGGAAATAGCCGGCAACGTCTCGGCAATATGAGCAATATAGATTTTAGCGTCATCTGCCCCTTTGAAGGCAGGATTTTGCGCCAATGCGTCCACCAGCGTGATGACATCTACCGCTTCGCTGTCCGCGAAGAGCGCACGCATCTGCTCATATACGGCACGGTTCTGGTCCGAATAAAACATATCCGGTTCCAGCTGCGTAATCAGTCGGTTGAGAATGGTCTCATCCATCAGCGCAGCGCCAAGAACGCTCTGCTCGGCCTGCATGTTATAGGGCATCTGTATGCCCAGACTGGACAAACTCAATTCAC